>JARBUQ010000321.1 GCA_029239545.1 Paenibacillus sp. | reverse complement strand
ATCTGATACATACCTTCTACCAGTGGTGCGGGATGAGTGATATCCATCGACCACAAGTTACCCTGCCATGCCGAATTAGACAGAGACAGAACAGTTGCCCGCCCCCGTGGATCGAGCCATGAGGCCGAGAGCTGTCCCTGGTCGAAGCCGCGTATCCCTTCAACACATTCCAGAATCAATGTTTTTTCGGTAATGCCCCGATGGAGTAGCTTTGCTGTTGAGAATAGCTCAGCCCCCGGAGATTCACCCACAAACACGGTACCAAGACGTCCTTCGTTCGCTACATATAGATCCAGACGAAATAATCTCTCAGCCAACGGGCGGGTAACATCGTCCATCCGGATCGTACCCGTACGAATCGGAACCCATGAGCTGAGAGGAACTTGAGAGTCTGGACCGCAATAGCGGATGACGTTCACCATCCACTCCACGCCCGCCGTTATATGAGACACATTCAGGGCAGCAAGCGGAACGCTGACCTTGACTTTCCATCCCTCTGCGCCAGATTTTTGTTCGACCGTTACATATACACCCGCTGCTTCTCTTAGCGTTATACATGTTTGATTTCGATCTAGAGGCTCCCCTCCAGTCCAATTGGTATAGTTGATGACATATGGATGCGGACCTCGTGTCACGACAATAGGAATCGAATAGAATACATCTCTCACAGCAGAGTTTGCTAACACAATAAAGAGCATCTCCGACTCTGGTTGCGGCACAATGTCCTGGTCACTATCCAATTCCAAACACAGGTTGTTCTGATCCATAACTAGCTGGAATCGGGTCTCCCAAGCAGTGGGCGCGTTATAAAACGCTGTCACGAATCCTGTTCTCTGAACGGGATTGAATGATGAGGATTGTGGATCATCGGAAGATGCGGAATTCCTCATGACCGTCCATTTATCAACATAGGTACGAATTTCACATTGACTTGCTTCACTTTCGGCTACTAACGGATTCATGCTCACGATCGCCGTCTCCCCTCTACCTTCCTTATTGAGCTGATGAAGCGATTTCAACACTTCGCTTCTCAGCAGCCGAGATATAGGCAGCTTCCATAAGCTGCGTCAATACTAATCCCTGCTCGATCGTAATTGCAGGAGTCTTATCACACCTTACATAGTCGACCCACTGCTCGATAGGTGTTGGCATATTAGGCGGAAGTTTGTCCGGACGAATCCATCCAGATAGGGGCTCAGTGGGCAATAGTGAGCTGCGGATTTCGACCTGATTACCCATGAGGAGACAGCCCTCCGTACCATATATTTCCACAAGCGCAGGACAATGTCTGCTAGCAAAGCCCGCTTCTACAACAGCCATAGCTCCATTCGGATACTGCAGCGTGACTACCGCATTGTCCTCCACTTTGCGCCCTGTTACATACCCGAAGCGAGCGGTAACCGACTCCGGCATACCAAGAAAATGGTGTAGCATGATCATTGGATGACAGCCAAGATCGATCAATGCTCCTCCTCCACTTTCCGTTTGATCCCAAAAGTGCGGAGGCAGCCATCCATCTGGGGCTCCTTCTCTCGGTAGCGCACCATCATGGGCAAGTCGCATGCGGATAAACGTAACCTGGCCAAGAAGTCCTTGGTCGAGTATCGATTTGGCGTACAACGTCCTCTGATCACCAAGTCGTGGCAGCGATACAAGGAGCTTGACACCCTCACGTTGTACAGTAGCTACAATCCGATTCGCATCTGCGCTATTCAGTGCAAGAACCTTTTCCGTAAAAATATGCTTCCCCGCTTCTGCAGCTGCAATAATCACTTCCGGGTGCATGCTTGATGGTGCGTTGACGACAACAGCATCCACTTCAGGATTGGCAAGTACGGCTTGTAAATCCTCGACAAACGGAACGTTCAGCTGTTCCGACATACGTAATCCCCGTTCTGCGGACTCATCCCAAATGGCGACAATTGTACAGTCCGACCTGTCGGCTAATTGCTTGGCATAACCTCTGGCATGTACATGCCAGAAGCTAAGGATCGCGATCCGAAGCTTCATTATACTCCCCTCCCTGACACATTGACCCGCCCAGCCGGTTCAACTTCATAACCCGCAGCCTTATAGATCGTTTCCGTGAAAGTGACTACTTTCAAAGCATATTCCCCTGGTACGGATACTTCTTGCTTGCCTAATATGGCATCAATGAAACTGCGATCCGGGTTAGTGACAGCTTCGGGCAATTCAGGCTCTATAGGCTCTTGACCATTCAAATTCAAGGTAATACGACCGTTGTCATAAAAAATACCGCCCTCTGTTCCGATAAAAGCATACGTTTCTTTCAGCTTGGCTAGTGGCGCCAAACCGATAATATTCATGGTCCCTATTGCACCTTCTGCGAAACGGATGACGGTAAACGTGTCAACCTCGACCGGGGCACCTTGGCACTCCAATTGAACAGACACATGCTGCGGTGTTAGACCTGTTGTCCAGAGCAGCACATCGATAATATGGCTGCCCGAGTCCATTAGCATGCCGCCGCCAGACAACTCGGGCTTTTGCCGCCAAGTCCCCTCTTGCGCCTGCTTCCAATTCTGAAACAAAGTTGCAGTGACGGATGTAAGCTTGCCAATTACTCCATTGGCAATAGCTGAGCGGATATAGAGAAATGGAGGCAGGAAATGCCTCTGAAAGGATACTTGCAGCACCTTACCGCATTTCTTGGCGACATTTATCAAATGCTTCGCTTCCTCGGAGGAGCAAGTCATGGGCTTTTCGATTAGAACATGCTTGCCTGCCGTAAGCGCATCTTCCGCATGCTTAGCATGCAGTGTATGCGGGGAACAGATGATGACCGCATCTACTGTGCCACTGTTCAGCATATCCTCATGGTTGTCATACTCCACAGCTTGATCCAATCCGAACTTTTGCTTAATCAGCTTCCTGCCCTGCTCCCCCGGATCGGCCAACGCAACGATCTCCAAGTCCTCAATTTGCTGCAACCTTATTACATGATGATGAGCAATATTCCCACATCCAATAAAGCCAATACGTATAGTCATATTCGTTCCTCCCAAATCGATTTGTATATAATGCAAATTATACAAAGCCAATTTGGCGTCAACAATGCAATCTGATGCTCTCAAACAGTACTCTCATTACCTTTCTATTCAAGGGACGCATCCGAGACCACGATGACACGATAGTACTAATCAATTGCACCCGGTAAACTGTTTCTCCAACTCTATAGATTTTGATTATTTTGGAAGTGGGAAGGATTCGAAAGAAGAATTAGTCGGAGAAATGGGGGCCGCAATACTTTGCGGGATGGCGGAACTGAAAACAATGATTGGATACAATCTGAAACGGTTATCCAGTTACCGCGCTCCTTCTTTATCTGCAATGTGCTGTGCAATCCATAACCCGTGCTTCCGTCCTGTCTCAATAAAGATCTCGTTGGCGTCCGCCCCGGAGGCGATGACTCCAGCAATATACAGTCCCTCCACATCCGTCTCCATAGTGATTGGATTGTGCACGGGAATCCCGTAATCTCCCTGAAGCCGGACACCGATTTCCTGCAGGAACTTCCGGTCAGGCCGGAATCCGGTCAACGCCAGAACGAAATCGTTCTCCAGCACCAGCTCTCCATCCGCTGTGTTCACGGTGACCGAATTTGAATCAATCCGGATGACGCTTGAGTTGAATAACATGCGAATACGTCCCTTGTTGACCATGCTCTCGAAATTCGGCTGCACCCAAGGCTTGACATTCGGTGAGTAGGCTCGTCCACGATAAATGACGGTAACATCAGCTCCGACCCTCTGCAGCTCCATTGCCGCGTCGACCGCCGAATTATTGCCGCCGATCACCGCCACCTTCATCCCGGTATAGGGATGGGCTTCTCGGTAGTAATGGCTTACCTTGGGCAGCTCCTCTCCCGGAATGCCGATCATATTCGGATGGTCGAAGTAACCTGTCGCCATAATGACATAACGGGCTTCGTATTCGCGACGCTGATCGAACGAATCGGCTGTGTGGAGTCGGAAACACCCGTCCTCCTTCACGATGTTGGTCACGGCCTCGTAGGAGTGTATACGCAGCTTGTAATGCTGGGCTACGTTGCGATAATAAGTAAGCGCCTCTTGGCGCATCGGTTTCTCGTTGGGTGTCGTGAACGGGATATCCCCGATCTCGAGCAGCTGCGGTGTGCTGAAGAACTGCAGGTTCACCGGGTATTGGTAGATCGAATGCACTAGACAATTCTTCTCCAGCAGCAGTGGTCGGATGCCGATTTTCTCCAGCTCGACTGCTGCCGAAAGTCCACATGGACCGGCGCCGACAATGATAACTTCCTCCATTAGGATAATCTCCCCCATACTAAAAAATCCAACTTTTAAGCAGTAGCTTTAATCGTATTTCTCGTCGTCTACTCGACTAATTCCCTCGAATATGAGCTCCAGCTCAGTCTCAAAATTCAGATGAAGCGGCTCAGGAAGTTTATCGACCACCTCAAGAACGACTGGCTGCTCTGCCAATTCCTCTAAAGTCTGAGGCCGTTGATCCAACTCATTGTACCATTCGCGAACCGCGTCTATAAAGACGTAGAAGGAATCCTCGAATTCATTCGCGGTTGCTTCGGATTCATCGTGATTCGACGATTCTGACATGGCCTTCCAATTACTCAAAGTGATCTCTAAGGCTTGTTGTACTCTAGCGTTCATTGTAGTACCTCCGGATATTAGTTTTCATCATTATAATAAATTGTTTCTGAATATAATATTTCTTCCAATATAATTCGAATTTACTCAATTGTAAAATAACATACTGTTCAGTGAACTCCCTCCATTCGTCTTTATTTTATAAGAATACGAAAACCCACCTTTATCGAATCAAGGGTGGGTTATATTTTTCTTCGTGCGACTAATACTACCTTTTCAAGTTTCACATTTATTCCTTAGATAGTCAATTCGGTAATCATTAGGTGTTTTTCCAGTGAATCGTTTGAAAATCTTAAAGAAATAATTATCGTTGCCGAATCCAACTCGCTCCACAATCTCAGAGACAGTAAGTCCAGTCTGCTCCAAATAAAACTTGGCTTGCTCCACTCGCACCTCCTGGATGTATTGGACGACCGTTTTACCTGTCTTCCGTTTAAAAAGATTGCTTACATAATTATCATCCATACTGACGTAACGTGCTAGATCGCCAAGACTCAACTCTTTGTCAAAATTACGGATAATGTAGGCGATGATTTTGTTTATTTCGGCATGGTCAGTTGTCGGAATCACGTGGTTCTTATTCGCTTTGGAGTATTCCTCCATACGTTGAAGCAATAACTGAAGCAACTCAGAATGGGAGATAGAATGCAGGATTGCATCATTTCCGTCCAATGGGATGCCACTAATACGGGAGAACAGCTTGTCCAGCCGCTCAGCTGTTTCTTTAACCTGTATCATAGGGAGTCGTTCCTGCTCCATCGTTGACCAAATCAAATTTAACACTTGCATGCAATCCTGGATTAACCTTTGCTCGAAAGCGGCCAGCAGCCTTCGTTCGTCTTTCCAGGCAATGGAGGACCACTCGCCTCTTCTTCCTTGCGTCTCATTTCGGTTCGCTCTAAGAGATTCTGAGCTACTATATTGGAGCGGAAGCGTGGCTTGAGCCTGCTCCGCACTCAAGGATATTGGACCGTTCAATAATGTGGCCGTCACCGAATTCGTCTCCGGATAAAGTGAATTCGGGTAGACCGTATCCGTACGTATCGAGATCATACTCAACCCATCCTTTGATAACGTATACAATTTAAACGGTGATAGCTCGGGCATTTCAGGAAGTCCTATAAACTTGAATCCGGTCTTATCAGGAATGATACCCAGAATATTTTCCACTAGCGGCGAGGCCGCTGCCGAGGTTACGG
>JARBUQ010000320.1 GCA_029239545.1 Paenibacillus sp. | reverse complement strand
AATGTCACCCAAGAGCTAGTGGACATCTCCGATATTATTGTCGGGTACGATACATACCCGCACGTGGATGTGTACGAACGCGCTGTCGAAGCCGTACTGTTGCTGCATCGGGTAATAAAGGGAGAGGCACAGCCGGTTCGGGTGTTCCGTCATACCGGATTGTTAGTGGCTCCCCAAGGGATGCTGACCGATTCCGGTCCATTCAAACGTGTGATGGACCTGGCATTCCAATGGGAGGAGAATCCGGCCATTCTGAACGTTACGGTCATCGGAGGCTTCCCGTTCAGTGACGTCCCGGATGCCGGGATGTCGTTCGTCGTCACGGCTGACGATGACCTCGCACTTGCTGAACGATGCGCGCATGAGCTTGCCGCGTTCGCTTGGTCGATTCGCGACGAATTCGAGGTGCGGCTCGTCGCACCGGAGGAGGCCGTAGCGCTGGCGGTGCGGCAGCCCGAAGGGCCAGTCATCCTGGTGGAGGGCTCCGACAACGTCGGAGGCGGCTCCCCTGCGGATGGCACGCATCTGCTGCCTCACTTGCTCGCGGCGAGCAAGCCGAGCCTCATCGTGCTGCGCGACGCCGAGGCCGTTCGGCTCGCGGCCGCCGCCGGCATAGGCGGCACGCTCAGCTTTGCCGTCGGCGGCAAAGCTGACAGCTGGCACGGCAGCCCCGTGCCGGTTGAAGGCCGCGTCCGCACGCTGTTCGACGGCGACTATACGCACGTTGGCCGTTACATGACCGGCCAACGCGCGAAGATGGGCCTGACCGCCGTCATCGAGGCCGGTCCCGTCACGATCGTGCTCACCGAGAACCGGGTTGCACCATGGGACCCCGGGCATGTGCTGTCGGTTGGACTCCAGCCGCAAGCGTTCCATATGATCGTGGTCAAATCCGCGATAGCGTGGAAAACCGCCTTCGGCGACATAGCCAAGCTTGCCATAGACGTAGATACACCAGGCTGCTGCGGCGCGAATCTGCATTTGTTCCCTTACAAGCATCTTAAGCGCCCTCTGTATCCATTAGATCCCAAGGACGCCATTCAACTTCCACATACCCAGGAGGGATAACCCGTGAGAACATATACCGGATCCAAAGAAAGATTGCAGCAATCCAAGAAAGTATTAGCAGGAGGAGTAGCCAGTACACTGCGCGGCTCTATGAAACCAACTCCGCTGTATGCGGAATCCGCATCAGGCGTTATTGTCCGCGATGTGGACGGCAATGAATATATCGATTATATGCTGGCCTATGGACCGTCGCTGTTGGGTCATGCCAACCCGGAGCTGACTGAACGGATCCATAGCGCCCTTCAACGAGGGTACACATTCGGTCTTCAGCATGATGGTGAGATTGAGTTGGCTACGCAGCTCGTTTCAGTACTGCCATGTGCAGACAAAGTAGTTCTGAGCGGATCAGGTACAGAAGCCGTTATGTTGGCGCTTCGCCTATCCCGTGCCTATACGGGCAAGAGCAAGGTTGTTCGTTTCCACGGGCATTATCACGGATGGTCCGATTCAATCTTCACCTCATTCCCAAGCCCTGATATGATGCAAAAGGCTACAGACAGCGGAAATAGCCTGACGCCTCCTGGAACAAAAGGAATGAGCGAGAACAGCTTATCCGATGTCATTCTTCTTCCCTGGAACGATGTCGCCGCACTTCAAGCCACTCTTGAACAGCATGGCGATGATATAGCAGCTGTAATCTCAGAACCGGTCATGTGTAATTCAGGCTGTATCATGCCTCGTCCGGGTTATCTGGAGAAAATGCGCGAGCTAACCGAGAAGTATAATATCGTGCTCATCCTCGATGAGGTTATTACAGGATTCCGTCTCGGCATTGGCGGTGCTCATGGTCGCTTCGGAATTAAGCCGGATCTGGTAACAGTCGGTAAAGCGCTAGGCGGCGGAATTGCCATCAGCGGTGTTGCGGGAAGCAAAGAAATCATGGCCTTGATAGATACAGAGCAAGTAAGCCATCTTGGCACATTGAACGGGAATACCGTATCTACGGCTGCAGCGTTAGCTATTATCGAAATTTTGCAGCGCAATGACGGGGCCGTCTATGGTAAAATGGAAGGGCAGGCTGAAGCACTGTCTGCTTCGATTCGTGATCTGTTCACCAGTCATGGATTCCGCGGAGTTGTGAATCAGATCGGACCTGTATTTCACATGATGTTCATTGATCGAGATGAAGTGTCCCACTTCGATGAGTTTCAGGAACGAAATGCCGGCTTGTACGCCAAGTTCGCTGAGCTGATGCTGGATGAAGGTGTTCTCGTTCGTCCGAATGGTCTGTGGTACTTATCAACTGTACATGAACAGAACCATATAGATGCGACAGTAACAGCTATCGATCAAGTGTTCTCGAAGCTTAAGGAGGCTTAATCGATGAGATTGCAGGGCAAGGTCGCTCTTATTACTGGCGGTTCGCATGGAATAGGTCAAGGAGTCGCAATACAGTATGCTCGTGAAGGGGCCAAGGTTGCAATATGCGGTCGAGGTCAAGCCGCCCTGGATGAGACAGTTCAACTGATCACTTCACAAGGTGGAACGGCGAAGGCTTATACAGCAGACGTATGCAACAAACAGCAAGTAGACGATATGATAGCCAGTCTGCTCAGTGACTGGGGTTCCATCGATATTCTGGTCAATAATGCAGGTATTTGTGATCCTGCGCCTTTCCTCGACATTACTGAGGAGTCCTGGGATCGTCACCTGGAGATTAATCTGAAGGGCACATTCCTTGTAAGCCAAGGGGTTGTTCGCTCTATGGTGGAGCAAGATGTTCAAGGCTCGATCATCCATATGTCCAGTGTGAACGGGTTGGCTGCGGAAGCGGATCAGGTGCATTATAACTCTACCAAGGGTGCAATGATCAGCATGGGGATGTCCATGGCACTGGAACTGGCTCCGCTTGGAATCCGTGTCAATTCCCTGTGTCCGGGTTTTATCGAGACTCGTCTGACTAAACCGATGATCCAGAATGCTCCAGTTATTGCGCAGTATCTCAGAACGATTCCGATGAATCGTGTCGGACAGCCGGAAGAGATTGCTACAGCTGCTGTATTCCTGGCTTCTGATGATTCGAGATATATGACGGGGCAAACATTGGTTATTGACGGTGGACAATTAATCAAGCTTTCATAATTCGATTGTTTGCTCACACAGAAGGGATTAGGTCAATGATTAAAGATGATTTCGAGGAACAAGCAACGGAGCGTCAGACATCCACAGTGAAATCGGCCGACCGCGTCCTGGATATATTCGAATTATTCGCAGAGGAGCAAGATACTCTTAGTCTGATGGATATTTCCCGTAAGCTTGGCATGCCGACCTCAAGCGCTTATAAGCTGCTGCAGAATTTGTTGAATCGAGGCTACTTGGAAACCGATAAACACGGCAAGATGTTCCGCTTAGGTTACAAGCTGTTCGAGATCGGCAGCAAAGTATCGCTGAACAGAGACTACGCTACTGAATTTCAGCATGTTGCCCAAAGAATCATTAATGACATTAATGAATCTGTGTTTTTGTCCATTCGCAATGGCGACAAAGTGTTATACATTGCGGAGAAGCAGAGCACCCACCCGGTTCGCTTCGTGTCTCATATGGGTATGCAGCTTCCTTTACATGCAACAGCAATGGGGAAAGTGCTGCTAAGCGGAATGAGCGATGAAGAGATCGTTCAACTGTATCCAGACGGTGAATTAGGCAAGCTGACCGAGCAAACCTTATCCCATCTGGACGAGCTTCTGGAGCAATTACAGAAGATTCGGCAGGACGGTCTTGCATTCAGCAGCGGCGAATCCGTTCAGGGTATACAATGTGTAGCAGCTCCCATTACGAATGCCTCTAATGAGATTGTTGCCGCTATGAGCGTTTCGATTCCTTTATCTCGTGTAGATAAGGATACATGGCAGCTTGTGGTGGATGCCGTTAGACAAGGGGCGCGTGAGTTAAGCGTTCAAAGATTTTTCCAAAAACAATAAGACTTGAACCAATCCTGAAAGCACTTTGTGCTCTCAGGATTTCGCACGTCTTCAAGTTATTCCAACCTTGGATTGTACAGACAGGAGGAGCACGAATATGATTATTGATATGCACACACATATATGGGGCGAGCGTTATGATCAGCATTCCTATAACTTGCTTAAAAATTGTGAACGGTATGGCATTGATAAGGTTTTCGTATCGGGTATTGCAACTCAGTATTCTTCGGTGGAAGCAGTAAAAGGACATAATGCCGATATTGCCCGTTTCATGAGAGAGAACCCGGATGTAGCAGAGGGTTATGTTTATATCAACCCGCTTCATGATAATGCTCTGGATGTTCTGAAGCATGGGGTAGAGACGTACGGAATGATCGGAATGAAGTTATGGATCGCTACGTACTGCAACCATCCGTCAGTTTTCCCTCTTGTTGAGCAATGTATTGAATATGATATTCCTATTTTGCTGCATGCTTTTCACAAAGCAGTAGGGCAGTATAACGATGAATCGACAGGGATTCATGTGGCTGACCTTGCCAATCGATATCCTCAAGCCAAGCTTATTATGGCGCATCTGGGCGGCAATAATTATCATGGGATCAAGGCGATCCGTGATTGCCCGAACGTATGGACCGACATCTCCGGCTCATTGTATCGTCGTGATGAGGTGGATTATGCTGTTAGACTGTTGGGTGCACACCGTGTATTGTTCGGTTCCGACATGCCGGGCTGTTCCTACATTACCAATTACGCACAAGTGATGGAAGCTGATCTGACACCGGCTGAACGCAATCAAATTTTTGCCCAGAATACGATCGATCTGTTCCGTTTGAAAGTATCTGCGTAAGCTTACGCCCCCTATATTAATAATAGTCGCTCTGTCACTAGACAGGGCGATTGCTTCGCTTTATAATGAAAATGATTATCACTATCGGCATTTTGATTGTGATCTTGAAGATAAGGGTGAGGCGACCATGGAAGCTATTGACTATAAAAAGCTTGAACAGAAATTCAACATAACTTTGATCGAACGCGAACAACCTTTTTTCTCTGTATGCGCAGAGGAATTACTGAATCCGGATACGATGAATTTGTTGTTGCATACATACGGTCCCCTGATCAAAGCGAATGACTTGACAGCTCCTTCGACCTATTTCAGCGGGAACTTAGGTATGCTTGCATTAGCACTGCAATATTCGATTTCTATTTGGAACCGCAGCCTGGATCTTTCGCTGTCCAATATTACGGTTCAGCTCTATAAGGATAACGAGGCAGGATATATCCGTTTTGCTTTTGTACTTCACAATAAGTCAGAGGAAGAGGCTCCAACCGATGCTGTAGAACGTGGAATTTGGCTTAAGCAGGTGCTTACGCAATTTTATAAGCTGTCCGCACGTCCTATAATTGAGAGCTTATCCAGAGTCTCCGCATTCGATGCGGGTCAGTTATGGGGTCAGCTGCCTACCAGATTCAACTATAACATGGACTTGTTCGGCAAGGAGCTGGATGCAGCGGCACAGGAATGCGGAGCTGATGCAGCAGCTATTGCGGCGGATAAAGCAAGGCTTATCGAGGATTATGGTTTCTTGCGCGGTCTGGAAGGCTCGTTATTCGGGCGAACCAAGAATCCATTGGATGTGAAGATTCGTTACATTGAGGATTCTCGCGATCCCAACAAACAGGTTCGCATGAAGAATGCTTGCTGTCTCTATTATAAGACTGGTGAGGGTCAATATTGTTACACATGTCCCCGGTTGAAGGAATCAGATCGGGAGCAAATGAGAATCAAGTTCCGCGCATTAGAGAAGGTTTAGTTGAATCTGTTTCTAAGGTGGCATTGACGGCATGTTGAGGGGGAGACTAAGCTCGATTCCATATTACGGAATGCGCTTGCCTTCGC
>JARBUQ010000319.1 GCA_029239545.1 Paenibacillus sp. | reverse complement strand
GAAATAAAAGCGATTATTTTTATGATATTTTTTCATATTGGTAATTTATTTATATTTATAAAAGTGATAATATTCAATTAACTGGAAAAAGGAATAGCTCTGAAGCGCTATATTATGGATCAAATCTTCTTGCTGGGGGTGGACATATGCCGAAGAAGTATAAATGGACTCATGCAGCCATCACGCTGCTGACAGGTTTGATGTTATTCTCCTCCGGATGCTCCGTGCTTCCAAACGAAGAGGAGGTGCTCAAACCGCCGCTTGTGAAACCGCAAAAGGAAAGCTACAACTTGTATGAAGTGAAACGGGGGACCATTAGCAGACAAATTAAAGGAGCAGGTTTGTTCGAATCGTCCAATGTCGTGTATCAACAGTTCAAGGGCTCGGCAGGTAAAATAACGGCCATTCACGCTAAGACCGGCGATGTAGTGAAAAAAGGGGCTTCTTTGCTCGAGCTGGAGCACGAAGGAATGGATATTACGGTAAAGGAGAGAGTGCGTGACTTGGAGAAGGCCAAGCTCGCTCTGGAAAAAGCCAAAGAAAGCCGTGACGAACCATTGATCAAAATACGCTTTCTGGAGCTCGACATCGCCCAAATCAAGCTGGATGAAGCACGTAAGCTGCTGGATGGCACTATAATGACGGCTGATATTGGCGGGGTCATCGTTTCCATGGAACCGTTGAAGCAAGGAGACACCGCAGAGCTGGGCAAAACTTATGTAACGATAGCGGATACAGGAAGCATCCAGCTGACTTACACCACTTCAGCTGCAGGCAATCTGCAGGAGGTCCAGGTCGGAATGAAGGCAGATATTACATATAAAAATCAAATGCTGTACGGAACCGTCATCCAGAGCCCGGCATCCGCACCGTCAACGGATAACAAGCAGCTCAGCGATAAATATGCGAAGACGATTTATTTTAAGCTGGCGGATTCTTCCGTTAAGCCTGAATTGAACGCAAGTGCGGAAATTATGATCGTGCTTCAGAAGAAAGAGAACGTGCTCTTCATCCCGAAATACGGCTTGTCCACTTTTTTGGGCAGAAATTTCGTTAAAGTGCTGGAAGGCGAAAGCATCAAGGAAATGGATGTTGAGACAGGAATCGAATCGCTTACGGAAATCGAGATCGTCAAGGGATTGGAAGAGGGGCAAAAAATAATTGTGCAGTAAACTGAAAGCAGATTGCTTTTGTTGGGTCTGTTATGATCCTCTTTCAGTAAATTGCTCCGCATTCCGCTTGGCAAGGAGGTATCATTCATGGCCCTTTTCCTTATGATCATGCGCAAGATGGTGAAGAACAAATGGCTGGTGATCAGCCTGCTTGGCGGTCTCATCCTGTCTGTTGCTCTTATAAGCAGCATTCCGATTTATACGGAAGCGATTTTGCAGCGTATGCTCGTTAAAGATTTGGAAAATTTGCAGAAATCTACGGGCCAATACCCTGGCATCCATTATTCCAAAGCCGTTATGGGGGCGACATCTTTTTGGGACACCGGGGATTACAAGCCCGAGGATCGACCGCAGGTGATCAAAGGGATTGACGATTTCATGCGGAACGAGGCCTCTCCCGGCTTCAACCTTCCTGTTGACATGTTAGTGCAGGAAAGAAAAACAGCCATGTATGCAATTGCCCCGGCTGATAAGACCCGAATCGAGTCGAAAACGAACCGTCAGGCTGAATTTGCAGCGAGGTCCGATCTGTTCGATCATATCCGTTTGAGGGATGGCAGACTCCCGGCGAATCAACCGGTGAATGGAATCTATGAAGCCCTTGTAGTCGAGCAGGCACTTAAACAATTTAATATGGTGCTCGGGAACGTGTTTATCATTGAGGACGAAGAAGCCCAAACGAAAATTACAATTAAACCTGTTGGTGTCATCGATAAAAAGGATGATGCCGACCCTTATTGGTACAGCAATCTTGGGGAGTATTATCAAACGTTTTTTATCGACTTCGAACTGTACGAAAACCATTTTACAACGGGCAAGGTGCTGCCTTCAACAAGCGCCAGCTGGCTCTTCCTGCTTAATTATTCGGAGATAGACCTGACCTCCGTACATCGTTTCGTTGAAACGAGTGGACGTATTGATACATTTTTGTTTAATCAATTCAATACGTATAACGTCGATGCCCCGGCTATAACAACACTTCAGACGTATTTTGAGCGGGAAGCCAGCTTGAGGAAGATGCTTTGGGCCCTGTATGTGCCCATCATGATCATGCTCGCTTTTTACCTGTATATGGTTTCCAACCTGATCACCGAGCAGCAAAAAGCGGAAATAGCGGTATTGCGCAGCCGAGGAGCAAGCCGGATCCAGGTATTATCCGGATATATGATCGAAGGTGTTCTGCTGGGGATGATTGCTTTTGCCGTAGGGCCTACAATCGGAATGCTGCTTACAAAAATACTCGGAGCCTCGAACGGGTTTCTTGAGTTCGTGGATCGTTCGAGCCTTCCCGTAAAGGTCAGTAAGGAATCGTACCGCTATGCCTTGTATGCGGTTGCAAGTTCAGTGTTAATGACACTCATTCCCGTATTCCTTGCGACACGGATGTCGATTGTCAGCCATAAACAGCAGAGAGCTCGTCGCCGCAGCCAATCGTTCTGGCACCGCTTGTTTCTGGATATCGTGCTGATTGCCATTGCCTTATTCGGCCTTCGGATGTTCGACAGGCAGCGCGTAGAATGGATGAAGCAGGGCGCGGATGCTTCTGATTATTCCGTTGACCCGCTGCTTTTCTTGATACCGGCCCTATTCATCCTTGGAACGGGGCTGCTCATTATGCGCCTATATCCTTGGCTAATACGTTTAATCTATTGGGTCGGCAGGAAGAAATGGTCGCCCGTTCTTTATTCAACGCTGATCCAGGTAGGAAGGTCCGGAACGCAGTACTTGTTCGTGATGATGTTTCTGATCATGACGATCGCTACAGGATTGTACAGCGCAAGTGCTGCTCGGACGTTAAACCATAACACAGAAGAAAAAATTTTATATAAAAACGGCGCAGATATCGTATTGAAGCAGCAGTGGATCAGCGATGCGCCGCTTCCTGACCGCGTTGGTTCACTCGGCGGTCCGCCCGGAACACCAACGTCTGGCGGCTCTGAGGGAGAAGGCGGCTCGTCTGTCAGAGAGATTAAGAGGATACAATATCTCGAACCGCCGTTTCAACCTTTCAAAGACCTTCCGGGATCCCAGCACGCGGCCAAAGTGTTCGTTAAGGAGGACGCTGGTTTCAAAGCAGGCAAGGAGAGCGGGACGATCCGCCTGATGGGCATCAATACTGCTGAATTCGGGCGCACGACTTGGCTCAGGAACGGCTTGCTGGATCATCATCTGAATGAATATTTGAATCTGATCGCACTCGATCCAAAGGCCGTACTGATCTCGCGTTCTATCGCTGATAAAGGGATCAATCCCGGAGATGTGATTCATATCGATTGGAGCGGCGTTGACTCCAAGCCCTTCACTGTGTATGGCATTATCGATTATTGGCCCACCTTCAACCCGAATCAGGAAGGGGATACATCAGATAGCAAGCTATCGCAGATGCCGCAATTAGTCGTAGGTCACCTGGAGTATATCCAGCTGGCACTGGCTCTTGAGCCGTATGAGGTGTGGATAAAATTAAAGGCAGGCGAGAACAGGCAGCCATTCTACGATGCGATTGCAGCTAATGGAATGAATCTGATCTCCATAGCGGATACGAGAGAAGAATTGATCCATGCCAAAAATGATCCTTTTCAGTTGGCGATAAATGGAGTGATGACGCTTGGTTTTCTCATTGCTGCGATTATAAGCTTTTGTGGATTTTTGTTGTACTGGGTGCTTTCGCTTTCCGAAAGGGTCATGCAGTTCGGGATATTCCGGGCTATGGGCATTTCCTTTGCGCAGCTTATGGGAATGCTGACCGTTGAGCAGCTGCTGACATCAGGCGCCGCCGTATTAATCGGCGGACTTGTTGGCAGCTTGACGAGTACTCTGTTCGTCAGGCTTTTCCAGCTATCCTTCAATCCCGCTACACAGGTGCCGCCATTCCAGGTCACGTTTGACCCGAGCGATTCGTTCAAGCTCTATGTGATTGTGACAATCATGATTATATTTGGGCTGTGCATACTCGGCTGGCTGCTGTCACGGATCAAAATTCACCAAGCGGTCAAGTTAGGAGAGGATTAATATGCGGCTGCTCTGTGAAAGACGCTTGAAGCCGGATAAGTCCGCTAAGATACTGCGTTTTTTGTTCATTGTTATAGCTGCAGCCATTATTGCGGTTGCTGCTGCCGGATGCTCGCTAGTTCCTGAGCGGGAAGCAGCTATTCCTGAGCTTATCGAGAATGTCAGAGTAAAAGTGGATTCATTGCCTGTGAAGAGAGGGACTCTATCTGTGGAGTTGAACGGTGTCGCAACTGTTGTCCCATCTCATACCGATTATCAATTTTTCAGAATTGACGGAACACTGAGCGCGGCTGCAGTTAATCGGGGGGATTACGTCAAGAAGGGGGATGTGCTCCTGCGTCTGGACTCTGGCAGCTTCGAGCTGCAGGTCATTCAACAGAAGCTTGCCATCGAGAATATGCAGTCCGTTCTCCTCCAAACGCTGATAGCAGGTAATATAGATGAAATACGTATTGAACAGATGAACCTCGAGATCGAGAAGCTGAAGCTAGACCAACTACTGGAGCGAGAGGGCAAAAGAGTTCTCGTTGCACCACGCGACGGAATCGTGACGTTCCTGGATGGCGTAAGGGTCGGAAGCCCAATCTCGGCATACAGAGCTGTAGTCGGCATCGCCTCGACCGATCAGCTGCAGCTACATTATGTCGGTGATCTGTCAGCCTATTTGAATGATATCAAGGTCGGGATGCCAGTCATCCTTCAGTATCAAGGATCCCCGGTGAAGGCAACGGTGGCGGTGACACCCCTGACGGCTCAACTCGATGAGAATCCCCAGCGTGCCGAAATCAACGCCAAAAAACTGATTTTCGATCTTGTTGATGAGATTCCTTCCGGGTTAACAAGCGGGGCTAATATGGAATTTAAGCTGGTGCTTAATCGAAAGACGGATTCATTGATTATACCGCGCGGAGCGCTTCGCAGCTATCAAGGCAGGCAATATGTACAGATTGTCAATGGGGAAACTCGACGCGAAGTAGATGTACAGGTTGGTCTCGTCAACCAGACTGAGGTTGAGATCGTTAGCGGGTTAACCGAAGGGCAGCAGGTTGTAGTGAATCAATAATAGTCGGATTTATCATATATAGAAAATAAATATACATTTATGAAAAAAATCATTGACTGATATTCGTAACGGATATAGAATTTCCTTAACGCCAGACATTACATTACGAGGGGAACCGTCTGCATATGAGTGGAAGCGACAAGAAGATGAAAGTAGCCGCTATCGTAACCGAATATCGATACAACTCCCATGCGGATGTCATAGTGGGAAGGCTGTTAGGTGATTTTCACTATCATCCCCGGATTGAAGTCGTCTCTATCTACACGGATCAGGTGCCGTCCGACGACATGAGTCGGGAAGCATCGATTCGCTGCGGCATCCCGATCTGTACGACGATTGGCGAAGCTGTCAGGGCCGCTCACTCAAGGGGACCGGTCGACGGTGTTATTCTGATTGGTGAGCACGGAGACTATCCGAAAAACGCGAAGGGGCAGATCCTGTACCCCAGACGTCGTTTCCTTGAAGAAACGATTGCCGCTCTCGATGAACTTGGGCTTGCTGTCCCGATCTTCTCCGACAAGCATATAGCTTACAATTATGACGATGCTCTATGGATGTATAACGAGATGAAAGCAAGAGGGATCCCCTTCATGGGCGGTTCTTCCATCCCGCTTGCCGATCTGGTTCCTGCCATAGACCCCTTAAGTGTGCGGACG
>JARBUQ010000010.1 GCA_029239545.1 Paenibacillus sp. | reverse complement strand
GGTAGGGTAAATGCTGGATAAAGTTGAGAAGAATCGATACGATTACTATGAGTTAATCCATAAGCCGAGCGAAGATGAGCTTCAGCAATATTATGCTATGAAATATTATCAGGAAGACAATAGCAGCTACTCACAGACCTATTCCTCTGAAGAGATTCAATATATTCGAAATAAGATAGAGCAGAAGTATACTGTTATTCAGAAGATCCTACATCCTTCAGTTCAACTTTCTCTGTTAGACGTTGGTTGCGGGGAAGGCTGGGCGCTCGAGTTTTTTAATAAAAAGGGTTGGGATGTACAGGGGCTAGACTATAGTAATCATGGTTGTATGACACACAATCCTCAAATGAGTCCTAATTTACAAGTGGGAGACATTTATCGCAATTTAGATAGGATGATTAATAATAACCAAGTGTTCAATGTAATATGGCTCGATAATGTATTAGAGCATGTGTTGGACCCTGGGGGATTATTAGAAAAGTGCAACCAATTGATTACTGACGGAGGGGTTTTATTAATTGAAGTCCCTAATGACTTTTCTTTAGTACAGCAGCACTTATTGCAAACGAATCAAATTGAAAGACCTTTCTGGATCGCCATTCCCGATCATATTTCTTATTTTAATCGAAACGGATTAATTGCATTATGTGAAGACTATAGTTGGACTAATTACTTGACAATGTCTGACTATCCGATTGACCTTCATCTTTTCAATGAACATACAAATTATATCACTGATCGATCCAAGGGCCCATCCTGCCACAAAAGCAGAGTTGCAATCGAGAACTTGATGCATAGTTCATCTATTGAGAAAACCAATGAGATGTATAGAATAATGAGTGAGCTTGGTATAGGAAGACAAATTATAGGGTTCTTTCAAAGGAGCAGAAAAACTTGAATTCAATTCGCACTCAAGGTTTATCGAGTCAAACTGAAATCGGCAAGAGAGAGCGATTTTTAGACATGATGAAGAACTCGCCCATTCCTGACAACGAAATACTAGATAATATTGGTCTATATTTGAAGAGGCAAACACTCTCCCGAATATTATTTATGCAGCAATTGTATACCCAAATATGTGAAGTTCACGGTGTGATTATGGAATTCGGAGTACGATGGGGACAAAACCTCTCTTTGTTTGAATCATTCAGGGGAATTTATGAACCCTATAACTACAATCGGAAAATTATTGGGTTTGATACATTCCAAGGGTTTCCAGAACTTCATAAGAACGATGGTGAGAAATCCTCTAAAGGGGATTACGGAGTAACTGAAAATTATGAGGAGTATCTCGAATTAGTCTTGCAATACCATGAATCAGAAAGTCCTTTATCGCATATCAAGAAATATGAACTAGTAAAAGGGGACGCTACTCAAACTATTGATGATTATTTGAGCAGACAGCCAGAGACTATCGTAGCACTAGCGTACTTCGACTTTGACATTTATTTACCTACCAAGAAGTGTTTGGAGGCTATTAAAGACCGAATCACAAAAGGGAGCATACTTGCATTTGATGAATTGAATTACTCTGCCTTTCCAGGTGAAACAATTGCTTTAAAAGAAGTATTTGGGCTAGACAAGTATAGAATTCGTAGAAGTCCGTTGACTCCACTATGTTCCTATATTGTTATTGAATAAAGGGAGTGATCATCGATGCATTTGGGAAAGAAGCGTGTGCTGGTCACAAGTATTTCTAAAAAGGTGCCCTTAATAAAAAATATAAAAAATGCTTTATCCAAATGTGGTCCTGATTACATATTAGTTGGGGGAGATATAGACCCGGGTTGTATCGCTAGAAATTTCACAGAAGATTTCTGGGAGATGCCCAATATTAGTGATTTATCTATTGAAGTTTTTATTGAAATGCTTCAATCCAGAGACATTCAATTCATTATACCTACAAGAGACGGGGAGTTACCCTTCTTTGCTAAACACCGCAACAAACTGAAGCAACACAATATTCATGTAATGGTATCTAATATAGAGACGATATTGATTTGTTTAGATAAACTACTCTTTTCAAACACTTTAATTATGAATGGCTTTCCCGCTATAAGGACAACTTCCGATATCGCTGAATTACCTAATGACAAATTTGTAGTGAAAGAACGTTATGGATCGGGTTCAATTAAGATTGGTTTAGATCTCGAAAGAGAACAAGCTAGTAGTTATGCTAAGCACATCGATTCACCTGTGTATCAGCCATGGGTTCGGGGATATGAAATAAGCGCTGACGCATATATTGACAAAAATAATATTGTAAAAGGTGTTGTGCTACGCACCCGAGATAATGTAGTAAACGGAGAATCCCAAATTACAACGACCTTCAGGCATGATGTGCTTGAGCGAATGTGCATAGCTGTATTCCAAATTCTTGGTGGATATGGGCATATGATGCTACAAATCATCATTGACACTGAGGGGAATTTTCACATAGTCGAATGCAATAGTAGATTTGGCGGTGCTTCGACATTGAGTGTAAGTATGGGTTTAGATAGTTTTTACTGGTTTGTGCTAGAATCAATAGGAGAGGACTTAGTTCACTCCCCGTTCGTACGCTCCTTACACGAGAAAAGATTGGTAAGGCATTCGGAGGATTACATAATATGAGAAGCGTCTTAGTATTTGATCTGGATGACACGTTATATGAAGAAATGACCTATGTAAAAAGTGGTTTTCTTGCAGTCGCCAACTATTTATATTCAGAATTTGGTTTGTTACAGGAAGAGACAATGAATGTAATGCTCAATGAGCTTCATGAGGCAGGTAGAGGACGAGTATTTGATACGGTTTTAAAGAAAAACAACCTCTTTAATGCTCGTAGAATACATGCTTGCTTAATGGCTTATCGCGGACATGAGCCCACCATTAGGTTATTTCCTGATTCGGAAATTTGCTTAACTCGTTTCAAAGCTAGCCACTCTTTATATATTGTAACGGACGGAAACAAGTTAGTACAACACAAGAAGTTAGTTGCTCTGGATATGTATCAACGTGTAACTAGTTGTTATGTTACTCATCGATTTGGAATAAAAAATGCTAAGCCTTCAACTCATGTGTTTCATAGAATCTGTAGTCGGGAGAAAGTACATCCAGACCAGATTATATATATTGGGGACAACCCTAATAAAGACTTTGTAGGCATAAAAAAAGAGGGTTTTAGGACTGTTAGAATTATGAGAGGGAATTTTGCAAATCTTACTATGCCTCCAGAATATGAGGCGGACGTAAGAATAGAGTCTTTGAATGAAGTAACACCCGCTTTTATTGATTCTCTTGTATGCTCATTTAACTCTATGAAATGAGGTAGATTTTGTGAAGGAAATTATTCTTAATAACCATCGGATTGGAATTTCAAATCGGCCGTTTATTATTGCTGAGATGTCTGGAAATCACAATCAGTCATTAGAAAGGGCACTTAAAATTGTAGACAGTGCAGCCGAAGCTGGAGCTCATGCTATTAAGTTGCAAACATACACCGCGGACACTATGACACTAGATATTCCCACTGGTGATTTTTTCATAGATGACCCAGACAACTTATGGAAGGGCGCTTCACTATACGAACTTTATCAAATGGCCTACACACCTTGGGAATGGCATGAACCTATTTTTGAACGATGTAAAAAACTAGGTATGGTAGGATTTAGTACTCCGTTTGATGAATCGGCAGTTGATTTTCTAGAATCACTGGACGTTCTAATGTACAAGGTAGCTTCCTTTGAAAACACAGATATTCCACTTATCAGGAAAATAGCTTCAACTGGAAAGCCCATGATTATTTCAACAGGCATGGCCACAGTAGCTGAGTTAGACGAAACAGTAAGGGAAGCACGTAATGCAGGGTGTCAGGATATTGTTCTGCTAAAATGTACCAGCACCTATCCTGCAACGCCCGAGAATACGAATATCGCTACAATTTCTCATTTGCAACAGCTGTTCAACTGTCATGTGGGGATTTCAGACCATACAATGGGCGTTGGTGTGTCAGTGGCAAGTGTAGCATTAGGTGCAACGGTAATTGAGAAGCATTTTACACTTAGACGTTCTGATGGAGGAGTGGATTCCACATTTTCTATGGAACCGGAGGAGATGAAATCTCTCGTTGTTGAAAGTGAACGGGCTTGGCAAGCTATTGGTTCTATAAGCTATGGTCCCGCTGAAAAAGAGAAACCTTCTATGAAGCATCGACGCTCACTCTACTTTACGGAAGATATCAAGGCTGGTGACAGTTTCAATCCGGACAATGTAAGAGCGATTCGCCCAGGTCATGGACTTCCTCCAAAATATATTGATATGATACTAGGAAAAACTGCAAAGCAAGATGTGATAAAAGGGACTCCTGTCTCTTGGGATCTTCTGGTATAGAAACTGTTTATAAACATGAGGAGGTAGCCATGAACATTTTACTCACAGGAGGAGCGGGGTTTATCGGACGTTGGGTGACCAAGCGCCTCCTGAATGACGGACATGCTGTATGGGTGCTCGATGATCTTTCTAACGGAAAGGAAGAGAACTTGAATGAATTTGTAGGAGAGCTTGGACTCAAGCAATTCATTCGAGGTGATATTAAGGATGAGCAGCTCCTTGAGCAGCTGTTCACTTCGACAAAATTCGATATTTGCTACCATTTGGGCGCTTCGATTAATGTGCAGGATTCTATTGATGATCCTCGCACGACGTTTTACAATGATACTGTAGGCACGTTTTTCTTAATGGAGCAGTGTCGGAAGCATAACGTGAAAGTGGTGTTCATGAGTACATGCATGGTCTACGACCGTTGTACGGAAGAGTCCGGCATTACGGAGCAGCATCCGACCAAGCCAGCCTCCCCATATGCAGGTGCCAAGATTGCAGCGGAGAATATGGTGCTTTCCTACTACTACGCATACAACTTGCCAGTGGTCGTTATTCGTCCTTTCAATACATACGGTCCTTTCCAAAAAACGGGCGGAGAAGGCGGCGTTGTTGCAATTTTTATCAAAAATAAGCTATTAGGCAAAAATCTTAATATCTATGGAGAAGGCACACAAACCCGTGATTTGCTGTATGTGGAGGATTGCGCTCGTTTCGTAGTAGAAGCGGGATATTCGGACAAAGTGGACGGACACATCGTCAATGCTGGCCTGGGGCGTGACATTTCCGTTAATGATTTGGCCTTATTGATTGTGCAGGACCCGGACAGGATTCAGCATGTGGAGCATATTCACCCCCAAAGTGAAATCCAGAAGCTGCTGGGGAATTCAGCAAAAGCAAAGCAACTGCTAGGCTGGGAGCCCCAGGTCAGTCTGGAAGAAGGTATTCGTCGAACAGAAGTGTGGATTAAGGACAACCTGCTGTAGGAAAGTGGTGTAACAAAAGATATGTCGATGTCATTAGCTTTACACGGTGGGTCACCTGTACGCAGCACGATGCTCACTTATGGGCAACAATGGATTGATGAGCAGGATATTGCGGCTGTAGTGCAGGTACTGAAGAGCAGAGAGCTGACCCAGGGCCCAAGAGTACCTGAATTCGAAAGGGCGGTCGCTCAGGAAGCGGGTGCCCGATATGCGGTGGCATTCTCGAGCGGTACAGCGGCTTTGCATGGAGCTGCTTATGCGGCAGGGATCGGACCTGGGGACGAGGTGATTACAACACCGATTACTTTCGCAGCAAGCAGCAACTGTGTGCTGTATCAAGGGGGGACTCCCGTGTTTGCGGACATCCAGTCGGATACTTACAACATCGATCCATTGAATATTGAACGCAAAATAACTACGCGAACGAAGGCCATTATCCCGGTAGACTATACAGGGCAGCCTGCTGACATGGAAGCGATTCGGGCACTGGCGGACAAGTATGGACTGGTTGTCATTGAAGATGCTGCGCATTCGCTTGGCGCAACTTACAAAGGACGCAAGGTCGGAACATTAGCAGATATGACGATGTTCAGCTTTCATCCGCTCAAGCATGTGACGACCGCAGAAGGCGGCGTTATTGTTACGGATAACCCGGACTATTGCAGGAAATTGGAGATGTTTCGCAGTCACGGCATTACCAAGGATCCTAGCCTGCTCCAAACCAATGAAGGCCCTTGGTACTATGAGATGCAAGAGCTCGGTTATCATTACAGGATGACCGATCTGCATGCGGCACTTGGGCTGTCGCAGATGTCCAAGCTTGAACGATTCGTTCAACGCAGAAGGGAGATTGCTTCCATTTATAACGAAGCATTCGCTGATCTGCCGGGAATCATAACGCCTTATCAGAGTCCGGATACGAACTCGAGCTGGCATTTGTATATGATCCAGTTGGAGCTAAGCAGGTTTACTGAAGGACGTCGCGTCTGGTTCGAAGCATTGAGAGCGGAGAACATAGGTGTGCATGTACACTATATTCCCGTTTACAAGCTGCCGTATTACAGGCAGCTAGGGTACGCAAGCGGACTATGTCCACTTGCCGAGCGCTACTACGAGGCGGTCATAACCCTGCCGATCTTCCCTAAGATGACCAGCAGTGATGTACAGGACGTCATACAAGCAGTCAAAAAAATACATGCCAGCTACAACATTTCCTAAAATCAACCTAATCTTCTGATCACCTTCTACCGATATATTCCTTAAGAGTATAATTCGGTTTGGAGGGTTTTTCTATGGATAGCAACCCGATCGGTGTGGGAGCACATAAGACCCCTTTGGCGCCAAGCGAGCAGCATAAACCCCAGATGATTCATACAACACAAGAGCTGAAGAGAGCTGAGAGCCAGGGAGAGAATATTCCGGTTAGTGAAGAGCAGCTGATTAAGGCCATCAATAAAGCTATTAAAGCTACAGAAGGCACGGCAACCGAATTGAATTTCTCCGTGCATAAGGTGACGAAACAGATTATGGTTAAGATTATGGAGCGAGATACGGGAAGAGTCATCCGCGAAATTCCACCTGAGAAGATGCAGGATTTTGTTGCGAAGTTATGGGAGCTTGCCGGAATTCTTGTGGATGAACGCAGGTAATGAATTTAAGGAAGAGGGGGCTCAGTCATGCCTTTGCGTATTGCAGGACTATCTGGATTCGATGTTGATAACACGGTTAAACAATTAATGGCGGCTAAGACGATTCCACTGGATAAGCTGGATCAGAAGAAGCAAACATATGAGTGGCAACGGGATGCTTACCGGGAAGTAAATTTGAAAATAACGGAATTCCGCAACAATAAGCTATTTAATTTCAAGCTGGAGGGTACGTTCAATAAGAAGGATATTACGGTTTCCGGTAATTCCGAGGCTGTCACGGCTAAAGCTTCAGCTTCGGCGATGAACGGTAATATACTCATTAATGTAGCAACGCTTGCTACCCCTGGGGGCAATTATAGCGAGAATGCTATTGCTGCAGACGGATTCGACACAAGTAAACCGCTTAGCACACAGAGTGAGAAGCTTGCCCATGGAACTCCACTGCCTGCTGTTTACAAATTTAAGATTAATGGCAGCGAAGAGATCACGATCGACCCAACCAAAGAATCCTTGAACGATATTATAAATAAAATTAATTCGAACACGAATGTGTCTGCCTTCTATGATGATACCAACAAGAAGCTGTCCTTCGTCTCCAAAGAAACAGGACTTGTCAATGGACCCGAGAAGAATGGTCAATATATAATATTTGACGATATATCAGGCAATTTCCTTAATACAATAGCCCAAGTAAGTACTTTAGGCGCGAATAAGACGGCTGCTACCAATGCAGCTGTCACGATCAATGGGCTGCCAACAACACGTACCAGCAACACATTCAAGGTCAACGGAATTGATATCACCTTGAACAAGGCTGGCGGCGGTACGGCTGTCATTGAGCCGAAGACGAACACCAATGAAATTATGGACTCTATCAAGACCTTCGTCTCGGATTATAACGATATTCTGAAAAATCTGCAGGATAAGACAACAGAGACGAAGGATCGCAGCTATACCCCGTTGACCAGAGAGCAAAGAACGAGTTTGTCGGAATCTCAGATTGAGAAGTGGGAAGAACGAGCCAAGACGGGTATGATCAGAGGTGATGGCATCGTTAACGGTATTGTGTCCCAGCTTCGTTCTACTGTAACAGGCTTCGTGGACACCGGAGATTCAAAGATTCGTTCGCTGTCTGACATAGGGATTACGACGGGGCAATATTACGAGAACGGCAAGCTGTACGTCGAGAATGAGGACAAACTTAGAGCGGCTATTGAACGGAATCCGGAAGCGGTCAAAGCATTGTTCACGCAGGATGAGAAGCCAGGTGCAAGTAGTTCCACGGTTGGGATTGCCGAGCGTATGTACAGCTCCCTCAAGCTAGGGCTGGATAAGCTGACAGCAAAGGCAGGGCTTGCCAATACGACGTTTGATTCCAGCACGATTTCATTACAAATAACACAGGTCAGCAAGAATATTAGCCTTACAGAGAAGCGATTGCAAGATATGGAAGATGCCTACTATGTCAAATTCGCGGCTATGGAATCAGCTATGAATCGCTATAATTCACAATCGCAATACTTAGCTAACCAATTCGGCGGCGGCTCCAGCCAATAAGATAAGGAACACAGGGAGGACATCTTGTGATAAATGCGCAGCCTAACAAGTATTTGGAGAACACGGTTCAAACCGCTTCTCCTGCACAACTCCTAATCATGCTATGTGATGGAGCGATTCGCTTCAGCAAGAAGAGCCTGGAAGACATCAAAAATGATGACTTCATCTCGGCAAATACTAACATCGGGAAAGTCCAGGATATAGTGAATGAATTTATTATTACATTGGATCGGAGCTCCCCTGTTGCAGAGAATTTACTACGGTTATATGAATACTTCAGCTATTTGCTTATTCAAGCCAATATTAAGAAGGACCCGGTTCCTATCCACGAAGTAGTAGGATACTTGGTTGAGCTGAAGGAAACCTGGATTCAGGCTGCCAAGATTACGAATAGCCAACGCACAGGGATTACGAATGTTTGATTGGTTGAATGAGTTAGAGAAGCTTACCTTGAACACGCTGGAGAACCTGCAGGAGATGACGGACGAGCAACTGCTTTTCTTCGTAGAAGAGCGGGGGCGCATTCTGGAATCTATAAAGCAGACAGGTAGCGATGATCCGAATGGGGAACAGAAGGGCTTTGATCAGAATACCAGGAATCGAATTCAGCAGCTGCTTCAATATGATGGCATGATTCAGATGCGCATGCAAGCTATGCTTACAGAATACGGTCTTACGTTCAGTAAGGTTCAAGCAGCTAAGAAGCAGAAAACGGCTTATGACTTGGAATATACTCCCGATAGTTTGTTTTTCGATAAGAAGAAATAACGACTCAACCTTCCTTCTGCCTTGACCAAGCGGGGAAGGTTTTTTTGTTCGCGGGTACTCTTATCACATTCATGCATGCAACAAAGTGGGATAACTGCCTGTGGATAGTGTGGATAACTCTGTGAATAACTAATGAAAACAAGCTTTCATATTGTGAATGTATTGTATATAGCCAAATTTTCTAGCAATTCCGCCAAATAAGGTAGGACACAGGAATCAAAAGGACAGGATGCACCTAGTTTGCATTGACAGCGCCAAGTTAGCGGTGATATATTCGAATTGTGGGGTAACCCCAGCTATTTGAAGACGAAGGGAATGTTCTGCATGCAAGGTAAAGTGAAATGGTTCAACGCAGAAAAAGGCTACGGTTTCATCGAGCGTGAAGACGGAGGAGACGTATTCGTACACTTCTCAGCAATCCAATCCGATGGCTTCAAGACATTGGATGAAGGTCAAGCGGTTGAGTTTGACATTGTTGAAGGCGCACGCGGACCGCAAGCAGCTAACGTCATTAAAATCTAATCATTCGGCGGGAACCGCTGTTTAATAGATTTATTAATGATGAACATGGGTAACACATACACCTCGGTGATCCGGGGTGTTTTATTTTGCGACTATTAAAAGTCAGAATATTAATAAAATTTTGAATTATTATTAAGTTTTTTTGAAGAGTTCTTTTTAATATGATATAATGAAAGTACGAAAGGAGCTGTTGAACATATGAATTTTAATATTCGTGGTCAAAACATTCTTCTTACCGACGCCCTCAAGGAATACGCTACAAAAAAGATCGGCAGGCTCGAACGGTATTTTGAAGCTCCCCCAGCAACTGAAGTTCATGTAACCTTGAGTGTATCCAAGAATCTCCAATCGGTGGAAGTAACCATTCCGCTCACAGGCATTCTACTTCGAGCAGAGGAGAGAAGCGAGGATATGTACGCCTCGATTGATTTGGTGGCCGAGAAGCTGGAGCGCCAGATTCGGAAGCATAAGACCAAGGCCAATCGTAGGCACCGTCAGAACGGAGGAATAAGAACTTTGTTCCGCGAAGCATCTGAAGGCTCAACAGCTACTGCAGTAAGGCAATTGGAAGATGAAGATGAACTGGAATTGGTACGCACCAAACGATTTAATCTAAAACCCATGGACATAGAGGAAGCGATTCTTCAGATGAACATGGTTGGACATAGCTTTTTTGTATTCGCTAATTCGGAATCGGAGAAAGTCAACGTAGTGTACAAACGTAATGATGGCAAGTACGGATTGATTGAACCCAACGCCTGACTTCTTTCTCCCCGCATTCCCTACACATATAAAATTTGGAAGTCTGATTCCGAAACGGATCAGGCTTCCTTTGCGTATAACGTATAAATATGGATTGTTGCCACGCACTCTTCAAACTGTTACAATTTATGCAAACCATTTTTCTGATCTTATGATCGTGACGAAAGCAAGCAAGGAAGGATATACATTGTAGCGAAAGGGGTCTGACCCATGTTAGGACTCGTTAAAAAAATATTCGGCGATTCCAATGAACGTGAAGTAAAACGTTTGATGAAGGTCGCTGACTACATTAATGAAATTGAGCCTACTTATAAGGCTTTGTCGGACGAGCAGTTGCGCGAGAAAACAACAGAGTTCCGCAATCGGCTTGAACAAGGAGAGACGTTGGATGATATTTTGCCAGAGGCGTTTGCAACCGTTCGGGAAGCCTCCTGGAGAGCGCTCGGTAAGCGCCATTTTGACGTTCAATTAGTCGGTGGTATGGTTCTGCATGACGGTCGCATCGCGGAGATGAAGACAGGTGAGGGGAAGACGCTGGTAGGCACGTTGCCCGTCTATCTGAATGCTTTGTCCGGCAAGGGCGTACACGTCGTAACGGTGAATGATTACTTGGCACAACGGGATAGCTCGGAGATGGGTAAGATTTACTCCTTTCTCGGGATGACGGTTGGTGTCAATCTGAACAATTTATCTCATGAAGAGAAACAAGCGGCTTATGCCTGCGATGTTACTTACGGGACGAACAATGAGTTCGGCTTTGACTATTTGCGTGACAATATGGTGCTGTATAAAGAACAGATGGTTCAGCGTCCCCTATCTTATGCTGTAATTGATGAAGTAGACTCCATTCTTGTGGATGAGGCGCGGACCCCGCTTATTATTTCGGGACAGGCGGCCAAGTCAACGGAATTGTATTTTGATGCGAATCGTTTCGTCAGCCGTCTTAAGGAAGAAGAAGATTACACAATTGATATTAAGGTGCGCGCTGTCAATCTGACAGAAGCGGGGATTGCCAAGGCCGAGAGGGCATTTGGATTCGACAATTTGTTCGATCACCAGAATATCACACTGAACCATCATATCACCCAAGCCCTGAAGGCTCATGCGATCATGAAACGCGATGTAGATTATGTGGTTCAGGATGAAGAAGTGATTATCGTGGATGAGTTTACAGGCCGTTTGATGGTTGGCCGCCGATATAGCGACGGCTTGCATCAGGCGATTGAAGCCAAGGAACAATTGAAGGTTCAGAACGAGAGCATGACGCTGGCCACAATTACTTTGCAGAACTATTTCCGGATGTATCGCAAGCTGGCTGGTATGACTGGTACTGCGAAGACAGAGGAAGAAGAGTTCAAGAAGATTTATGGATTGGAAGTTGTAACAATTCCTACGAATCGCACCATGATCCGGAGTGATATGCCGGATGTGGTCTATAAGAGTGAGAACGGCAAGTTCAAGGCAGTTGTTGAAGTCATTGTAGAGCGTCACAAGAAGAATCAGCCTGTGCTTGTAGGTACGGTTTCCATCGAGAATTCGGAGAAGCTGTCCGATATGCTGAAGGCCAAGCGAATTGAACATAAAGTTCTTAACGCCAAGTACCATGCGGAAGAAGCCGAAATCGTCTCACGCGCTGGTCAGCCGGGAGCTGTAACGATTGCTACTAACATGGCGGGTCGTGGTACGGATATCGTATTGGGTGAAGGTGTAGCTGATGTCGGCGGCCTGCATATTATAGGTACGGAGCGTCACGAGAGCAGACGGATCGACAACCAGCTTCGCGGACGTTCAGGACGCCAAGGGGATCCAGGCTCCACTCAGTTCTATCTATCCATGCAGGATGAGCTAATGCGGCGCTTCGGTTCCGAGAACATTATGGGCATGATGGACCGCATCGGGTTCGAGGAAGATCAGCCTATCGAGAGCAAGCTGATCACTCGTGCCATCGAGTCGGCCCAGAAGCGAGTAGAAGGCAATAACTTCGATATGCGTAAAGTCGTTCTCCAGTACGATGACGTAATGAACCAGCAGCGGGAAATCATCTATAAGCAGCGCCGTGAAGTATTGTCTTCCGAGAACATTAAGGAAATCGCGCTGGGAATGATTATGCCAGTCATTGAACGTATTGTGACTGCCCACTGTCCAGATGATCAAGTGCCGGAAGAATGGGATCTGGAAGCCATAGCGGAGTACGCCAACTCTACCTTCCTGCAGGAAGGTCAGTTGACCAAGGATGAGCTATGGGGCAAAGAGAAAGAAGATATGATCGAGAGCATCCAGAAGCAGGTACGTGACTTGTACGATCAACGCGAAGAGACGATCACACCGGAAACGATGAGAGAGTTCGAGAAGGTTATCGTGCTTCGGGCTGTAGACAGCAAATGGATGGACCATATCGACGCTATGGAGCAGTTGCGTCAAGGGATTCATCTTCGCGCCTACGGCGGAACAGATCCATTGCGTGAATATCAGTTCGAGGGCTTCGCGATGTTCCAGGAAATGATCGAGAACATCCAGGAAGAAGTAGCCAAATATATTATGAAGGCACATGTGGAATCGAATCTGGAGCGTCAGGTTGTTGCTGAAGGTCAGGCGGTCGACCACAAGATAGCCGCGGAAGGCAATCGCCCGGCCGTGCGGGACGACAAGGTTGGACGTAATGATCCTTGTCCATGCGGCAGCGGGAAGAAGTTCAAGCAATGTCATGGCAAGTTGGCTTAATCGGCCGAACAGAGGCAGAGCAAGCAGGCCCATGCAATGGATTAGCCCCCTCCACAGGGGGCTTCGTTCATTCATTGTACAGCCGAAATATAATGAACGAGGTGGCGTAAGCACATGTTAGATCCGGAGTTTAAACAAGATTTACGAGAAGTGGCCAAGCGAATCCAAGACCTTAGGGGGTCTCTTTGACTTAGATCTGAAGCTCGAGCAGGTTGCTAACTTTGAGGTGAAGATGGGGGCTCCTGATTTTTGGGATGATAACGAGAAGGCTCAGCAAACGATTGCTGAGATGAATGCGGTTAAGTCCGTTGTAGATGAGTTTCTTGCCATGGCAACGGAATACGAGGATATCGAGCTGATGCTGGAATTGGCAGAAGAAGAATCAGACGAGGATATGGCGATTGATCTGGGGAAATCGATTAAGGAGCTGTTCAGCAAGCTGGAAGGCTTCCAATTGAAGCTACTGCTGAGCCAGCCTTATGACAAGCTTAATGCGATTCTTGAGCTGCACCCAGGTGCAGGAGGGACAGAGTCACAGGACTGGGCAGATATGCTGCTGCGCATGTACAAACGATATTCTGAAAAGATGGGCTTCAAGGTAGAGGTGCTTGATTATTTGCCTGGTGATGAAGCGGGTGTGAAAAGCGTTACGCTGCTGATCAAAGGATACAACGCTTATGGATATTTGAAGGCGGAGAAGGGGGTTCACCGACTGGTGCGAATTTCACCTTTCGATGCATCTGGCCGACGCCACACGTCGTTCGTCTCCTGTGATGTAGTACCTGAGATTGAAGATGACGTGGAAGTGGATATCCGCACCGAGGATTTGAAGATTGATACGTACCGTGCAAGCGGTGCGGGCGGTCAGCATATTAATACAACGGATTCGGCGGTTCGCATCACGCATACACCGTCGGGAATTGTGGTAACTTGTCAGACTGAACGATCACAGATCAAGAACCGTGAGCGTGCGATGAAGATGCTTCGTTCCAAGTTATATGAAAGAAAGATAGAAGAGCAATTAAAGCATCTGGCTGAGATTCGCGGCGATCAATCCGATATCGCATGGGGAAGTCAGATTCGCTCCTACGTATTCCATCCGTACAGCATGGTGAAGGATCACCGGACGTTAGCCGAAACGGGGAATGTTCAAGCGGTAATGGATGGGGAAATTAATTCATTTATCGACGCTTTCTTGCGATTGCAGATAAATAATGAAAGACCATCATAAATCCTATACTCCGCTTGTCAGCTAGCGAAATATGGGATAAATAGCCCCGCAAAGGATTATCCTAAATACAGAAGTGTATACAGGATAATCTTTTTTTTATGAGGGAGATGAGTGAGACAAGTGAAGCCAGACCGTCGCAGAAAGCCGTTAATTCGATTGGGAAGTCCGCTGCATCAAGTATATGAGTATACCTTGCTTCTGGTGGGGAGCCTTCTTATCGCGCTTAGCTTCAACTTGTTTCTGAATCCGAACCAGATCGCCTCTGGCGGGGTAACAGGGATTTCTACGATTCTGCAGCAATTATTCGAAATTGAGCCGGCAGTCGTTCAGTGGCTGGTCAATATTCCTTTGTTCATCCTTGGCTTGTTGTTGTTGGGAGGACAGTTCGGGTTGAAGACGGCAGTGGGGTCAGTTCTGCTCCCTTTCTTCGTACTGCTTACGCGAGACTTGGGGCCGTTGACGGAGAATGTAATTCTCGCTACTATATACGGGGGGATTGGAGTCGGAGCCGGGCTTGGAATCGTCTTCAGAGGCCGTGCCTCAACAGGAGGACTGGATCTGGCCGCGCAATTGCTGCATAAATACACGGGCATGGGGTATGGACTGGCGATTGCATTATTTGACGGCATCGTAATCGTAACGGCAGGCATCATATTCACACCGGAAAAAGCTTTGTTAGCCCTGATCGGTCTATATGTGACAACCAAGACGATTGACATTGTGCAGTTGGGCTTCAAACATTCGAAGGTAGCTTTCGTTATTACAAGAGAAACGGAGTCTATTCGCCAAGCCATTCTGTATGATCTGGACCGGGGACTGACGGAGCTGTCTGCCTTTGGCGGCTTCACGGGAGAAGCACGTCCTGTGTTAATGGTTGTTGTGAGTCAGACAGAGGTAACCAGGCTGAAAGCATTGGTCAAATCGATTGATCCATTGGCCTTTATTATTTTGGCGGATGCCACAGAAGTACTGGGAGAAGGATTTAAGCAGCAATTTTCTCATTGAATTAATATTCTAACAGACGTATAATAATACATATCTTTGGAACATGTGCGACTGCAGCATGATTGGAAATCTGTACAGCTTGAAGGAGGCTTATTCAATGAACTCGAAGACAAAAGTCGCTATTATCGGGTCTACCGGTTACGGCGGTGTTGAACTTATTCGTTTGCTGCTTACTCATCCTAATGTGGAAATTAGCTCTGTTATCTCATCCTCAAGCGCTGGGGCGCCTATTGCGGAAGGTTATCCCCATCTGGCACAAATTGTAACAGACCGACTGGACGGCATTGATGTGGAGGAAATGAAGCGCAAAGCAGATGTTGTATTCCTGGCTGCTCCTCATGGAGTAAGCACAGAGCTGACACCGAAGCTTCTTGATGCCGGCTTGAAGGTTGTTGATGTATCAGGCGATTATAGATTGAAGTCTGGCGAGGTTTACGAGAAATGGTATAAACATAAACCTGCTGATCCAGCGTATTTGGCTAAAGCGGTGTACGGCCTTGCAGAAGTGTTCGGCGATGACAGCAAGGGGGCGGACCTGATTGCGAACCCGGGATGTTTCCCAACAGCAACCACTCTGGGTTTGGTCCCTCTGGTGGCTGCGGGCTGGATTGATAATCGATCGATTATCGTTGACGCCAAGACGGGGGTATCCGGTGCGGGCCGCGGCCTTGGGCTGACGTATCACTACTCAGAGATCAACGAGAATTTGCTGGCTTATAAAGTAAACCGTCACCAGCATACACCTGAGATTGAGCAAGTGCTCGGACGTGTTAGCGGTGAAGAGGTGATTATCTCGTTCACGACTCATTTGGTTCCTATGACCAGAGGAATTCTAGCAACGTGTTATGCCAATCTGAATCAAAAGCGTACGGATGAAGAGGCTCTCGAGCTGTTCCGTCAATATTATGAGGGACGTAAGTTCGTGCGTATTCGGGATAAAGGCAAATGGCCGGCCACCAAGGAAGTGTTAGGCTCGAATTATTGTGATATTGGAGTTTCCATAGACGAGCGTACGAATCGCATAACTGTCGTGTCGGTCATCGACAACCTGGTGAAGGGTGCTGCAGGTCAAGCGGTTCAGAATTTGAACCTGATGATGGGATGGGACGAAACGACCGGATTGTTATTTTCGCCGGTATATCCATAAACGTTAAAGTAAAAAGGGATAGGTGATGGGGAGAAATGTCGCAGCAGGCTCAGTTTGTAGTAGTGGAGAATGGATCGGTGACAACACCGAAGGGGTTTCGCGCCGGCGGTTTGCATTGCGGGTTGAAAAAGACGAAGCGCAATGACCTGGGTGTCATTGTATGTGACGTTCCGGCCGAGGCGGCTGGTGTATATACGCTGAACGCTTTTCAGGCGGCACCGCTTAAGGTGACTCAAGAAAGTGTAGCGGCAGAAGGCAAGCTGCAGGTGATGCTGGTCAACAGCGGTAATGCAAATGCCTGTACGGGTAAGCAGGGGGAAGAGGATGCCCGGACGATGCGTGCAGGTGCAGCAACGGCTTTTGGAGTTCCTGAGCATTATGTAGGTGTAACCTCGACAGGGGTAATTGGCGAATTGCTTAAGATGGATCGCGTGAATCCGGGAATTGCTGAGCTGCCTTCTGTTACTAGCGGCGATGATGAGGGTGGCGAAGCTTTTTGTCAGGCTATTTTGACCACAGATCTGGTGAAGAAGATGGTCTGCGTTCGCCTTACTGTGAATGGCAAAACCGTTCACGTGGCTGGAGCAGCCAAAGGGTCAGGTATGATTCATCCGAATATGGCCACCATGCTGGGCTTCATTACTACGGATGCAGCGATATCCTCGGCTAATCTGCAAAAGCTGTTGAACCGCTCTACCGACATGACCTTTAACATGATCACCGTGGATGGCGACACCAGCACGAATGATATGGTCGTGGCGATGGCAAGCGGACTTGCCGGCAATGCGCCCTTGGATGCTGATCAATCCGATTGGGATGCTTTCTCGTATGCTTTTTGTTATGTGGGTGAATATTTGGCGAAAGCCATCGCAAGGGATGGGGAAGGCGCCACGAAGCTGATCGAAGTAACCGTAGCGGGTGCCGCATCCGAAGACGCAGCAAGAGCAATCGCCAAAACTGTTATTGGCTCTAGTCTGGTGAAGTCTGCCTGCTTCGGAGCAGATGCCAACTGGGGGCGCATTATTGCTGCCGTGGGGCGTGCAGGTCAGCCTGTGAATACCGAGACCGTTGACATCCGGCTTGGGGATATCCCTGTGCTCGAGCAGTCTCGTCCTATTCCATTCGATGACGCCAAGGCAACGGAATATTTGCAGGGTGAGCTGGTGCTGATTCATGTCGACCTGAACATGGGTAGTGCTGCAGCGACAGCTTGGGGCTGTGATCTTACGTATGATTACGTGCGGATCAATGCGGCATACCGGACTTAATGTAAAGGGGAAATGGACGGCTTATGAAGAAGACTTGTTTTGTGATGAAATGTGGTGGAAGCACACTGGCCGCACTTCCGGACTCGTTCTTTAATGATCTTCGGGTATTGCAGGCTGACGGGATGATTCCGGTTATCGTGCACGGAGGCGGACCTGCCATCTCCGAGATGCTCGCCAAGCTGGGCATTGAATCTGAATTCGTGGGCGGTCTGCGCAAGACGAATGAGGCTACGCTGGACGTCGTAGAGATGGTATTGGCCGGACAGATCAATAAGGAAATCGTTCGTCGTATTCAGCTTTCCGGCGGCAAGGCTCTAGGTTTATCCGGTGAAGATGGACATCTGATCCATGCTGAGCCGGTTGCCAATGCGAGCGAGATCGGGTACGTAGGCGATGTGACGCACGTGAACGGGTCTCTGGTGCAAGGAATTGTGGACCTGGGGTATATGCCTGTTATTGCTCCAATCGGCCTGGATAGCAGTGGTCAGCGTTATAACATTAATGCAGATACAGCAGCAGGCGCGGTTGCTTCCCATATAGGGGTAGAACGAATGATAGTGGTTACAGATGTTCCAGGCATTATGAAAGAGATCGATGGAGTGAAGCAAGTACTGCCTGTAGTCACAGTTGCTGAGACCGAGGAAATGATCGCAAGCGGAGTGATCTATGGCGGTATGATTCCGAAGGTCAGGGCGGCAACTCAGTGCATCCATGGAGATGTTCAAGAGGTCGTTATAGTCAATGGAAGCGAGCCGGCCGTATTGAGCAAGGTTCTGAACGGCGATCCAATTGGGACGCGAATTACACGGGGATCGGAGTGAGTTGCCATGAGTGAACAAACACAATCGCAGGGTCAGGCGGAGAATACTAGTGCCTTGTTTCCGACATATGCCAGATTTCCGATCACAATGGTTCGGGGCGAAGGCAGTAAGCTGTGGGACGATCAAGGCAAGGAATATATTGATTTTGCTAGCGGGATCGCTGTAACCAATCTGGGTCATACTCCTAAGCGTGTCAGAGACCGTCTGGTTGAACAACTGGATCAGTTATGGCATGTGAGTAATTTATTCCATATTCCGAATCAGGAGGCACTGGCAGGCCTATTGACGGCTAACAGCTTTGCTGACGCCGTGTTCTTCTGCAACAGCGGTGCGGAAGCGAACGAGGCAGCGATCAAGATCGCACGGCGGTATAATGCGAAGATTCTGGGGACGAATCGTTACGAAGTGATCACGTTCAATTCCTCCTTTCATGGCCGGACATTGGCTACATTGACAGCGACAGGGCAGGATAAGGTAAAAGAAGGCTTCCATCCATTGCCACAGGGCTTTGTTCAAGCTCCGTACAATGACGTGGAAGCCCTGCAATCTTACGTTAACGAGAATACTTGCGCCATTATGCTGGAATTTGTTCAAGGTGAGGGCGGCGTCATTCCGGCTTCTCCCGAATTCATACAAGAGGTTGTACGTCTATGCGAGGAGCATAATCTGCTTCTGATTGCAGATGAGATTCAGACTGGAATGGGACGCACGGGCAAGCTATTCGCTTACGAGCACTACAACGTGGAGCCAGATATTATGACGTTAGCCAAAGGTCTTGGCAGCGGGTTCCCGATTGGGGCTATGCTAGGTAAAGCAAAGCTGCGCGAGGCGTTCTCAGCGGGAAGTCACGGGACCACATTCGGCGGTACCCCGATTGCAACAGCTGCAGGTATGGCCACATTAGAAATGATGCTGGAGGATAAGCTTGCCGATCGTGCGGCTGAGATGGGCACTTACATCCAAGCCAAGTTGAATGAGAAGCTGGGCGGCAACCCGTTGGTTCGTTCCGTTCGTGGATTAGGACTGCTGATTGGGATTGACTGCACGGTTCCCGTGGCTGGCTTGGTAAGCAAGATGCATGAGCAAGGACTTATTGTGATCAGCGCAGGACCGAATGTAATTCGACTGCTGCCTAACTTCCTCGTCCAAGTGGAAGAAGCGGATCAAGCCGTAGCGATCATTGGCAGTGTGCTTGCGGAGCATGCGGCAGTTGCGGAAGGGTCTGTTTCGAAATAAATCAGGAAAGCAGGGATAACTATGACGGCAACAATGGAAGAATTGGCTACCAGCCTGAAAGGCAGAGACTTTCTGGCGTTGGTTGATTATACAGGGGAAGAAATTCGTTACCTGATCGATCTGGCGATTGATATGAAGAAAAGACATAAAGCCGGGGAAATTATCCAACCACTCAAGGGCAAGACGCTGGGGATGATTTTTGAGAAATCCTCTACTCGTACGCGTGTATCCTTCGAAGTGGGGATGTATCAGCTTGGAGGGCATGCTCTTTTCTTAAGCAAGAACGATCTTCAGTTGGGGCGTGGCGAGTCCGTATGGGATACAGCACAGGTAATGTCGAGATATTTGGACGGGATTATGATTCGTACTTTTGCTCATCGTAACGTCATTGAGCTTGCTCGAGGCGCCACCGTTCCTGTGATCAACGGTTTGACCGATTTGACGCATCCTTGCCAGGCATTAGCGGATTATCAGACCATTTTGGAGAAAAAAGGGCAGCTGCAGGGGCTCAAAATCGCCTATATCGGCGACGGAAATAATATGGTACACTCCTTAATGATGGGCGGGGCCAAGCTTGGCCTGCATGTTGCTGTGGCGTCTCCCAAGGGCTATGAGCCTGATGAAGAGGTGCAACAGATCTCCAAGGAAAACGCAGCACTATCAGGTGGATCGGTCCATGTGGGCCATGATCCCAAGGAAGCCATAGCGGATGCAGATGTGATTTACACGGACGTGTGGGCAAGCATGGGATTCGAGGAGGAGCAGGAGAAGCGGGTTGTAGCTTTCCGCGGCTTCCAGGTGAACGAGGCGTTAGCCAAGTATGCGAAGAAGGATTACTTGTTCATGCACTGTTTGCCGGCACATCGGGGCGAAGAAGTGAGTGAAGGGGTAATCGATGGAGACCATTCCATTATCATTGACCAGGCAGAGAATCGGTTGCATGCCCAAAAAGCTATCATGGCCGCTATTATGTAACTTTTACTGACATTATCCATATATTTACAACCCATCTTAAAGATTCTAAATAAAGGGGAAACGAACATGGCTAAGGAAAAAATCGTTCTCGCGTATTCCGGCGGGCTTGACACCTCCGTCATTCTCACATGGTTGAAGGAAACGTACGACGCAGAAATTATTGCATTCACAGCAGATATCGGTCAGGGAGACGAGCTGGACGGATTGGAAGAGAAGGCGCTTCGCACGGGTGCTTCCAAAGTTTATATCGATGACCTTCGTGAAGAATTTGCACGTGATTTCATCAATCCCATGTTCTCGGCAGCGGCCTTGTATGAGGGGCAATATTTGCTCGGCACGAGTATCGCCCGTCCGCTTATTGCTAAGCGTATGGTGGAGATTGCCCGCGCTGAAGGAGCGACTTACATTGCACATGGTGCAACGGGCAAAGGCAACGACCAAGTCCGCTTCGAGCTTACTGCAGCGGCACTGGCTCCAGAAATTGGTGTCATAGCCCCTTGGCGTGATGAAGTGTTCCGTGAGACGTTCCCTGGACGTGCAGAGATGATTGCTTATGCTGAGAAGCATGGCATCAACGTAACCGCAAGCGCAGCCAAGCCTTATTCCACGGACCGCAACCTGCTGCATATCAGCTTCGAGAGCGGCATGTTAGAGGATCCTTGGTTCGATGCGGCAGATGACTCCAACCGGGGTATGTATGTCTTGAGCGTGGATCCACAGGACGCGCCGGATCAAGCGGAGTATATTGAGCTTGAGTTCGAGCAAGGTATCTGTGTGGCTATTAATGGGGAGCGCAAAATCCCGCTTCAAATCATGGAGACGTTGAACGAAATCGGCGGCAAGCATGGTATTGGACGTGTGGATATGGTGGAGAATCGTTTCGTAGGCATGAAGAGCCGTGGCGTATATGAGACACCAGGCGGAACAATCCTGTTCACTGCCCATCGCAAGATGGAATCCTTGACCATGGATCGCGAAGTCATGCATCTGCGTGACGGCCTGATCCCGCGTTATGCCTCGCTTGTATACAACGGCTTCTGGTTTGCGCCGGAGCGTTTGGCGATTCAGGCATTAGTTGCAGAGAGCCAGAAGAACGTAACGGGTACGGTGCGTCTGAAGCTGTACAAAGGCAATGTAATGGGTGCTGGCGTGAAGAGTCCTGTCAGCTTATATAATCCTCATATAGCAACGATGGAAGCCGATCCGACCCAAGCATACAACCAGAACGATGCTACAGGCTTCATCCGCTTGAATGCACTTCGCTTGAAGGTAGCTTCAGGAGTAGAGCAGAGCTCGCAGAAGGAATAGGTTCGGGCAGCCAGCCTGGAAACAACACTCGCAAACATTTGAGATGGGCCGCGCATAGCGGCCTGTTTGCAGGATAAAAGCTTTTCGTTTTGGCCTAATACGGGTAGTAGATAATGAAGGAGCGGAGAATTGTGTCCAAGCTGTGGGGTGGGCGGTTCACCAAAAAAACCGATCAGTTAGTGGAGGAGTATACGGCTTCCATCATGTTCGATAAGGAATTAGCGGAAGAGGATGTCCAAGGAAGCTTGGCGCACGTCACCATGCTAGGAAAGCAGGGAATCCTGCCTCTGGATGATGTGGAGAAGATTAAGGATGGGCTGCACCGGGTTATGAACCGAATTCGCCGCGGGGAGCTGGAGTTCTCCGTGAGTGATGAGGATATTCATATGAACATCGAGAAGGCTCTGATTGAGGATGTTGGCCCCGTTGGTGGCAAGCTGCACACAGGACGCAGCCGCAATGATCAAGTGGCAACTGATATGCATCTTTACTTGCGTAAGCGTGTAGTTGAGTTCGTTGGGCTGCTGTCCAAGCTGCAAGAGTCGCTGCTCACGCAAGCCAAAGCTAACCTGGATACGATTGTGCCTGGTTATACGCATTTGCAAAGGGCTCAGCCGATTCTGTTCGCTCATCATTTGATGGCATATGTGTCGATGTTCGGACGTGATGCAGAGCGGCTGCAGGACAGCTACAAACGTATTAATATGCTGCCTCTGGGAGCTGGAGCGTTAGCCGGAACCACTTTCCCCATTGATCGTCACTACGTAGCGAGCCAGTTGGGCTTTGACCGCGTGTACGAGAACAGTCTGGATGCGGTAAGCGATCGTGATTTTATCGTTGAATTTCTGTCTAATGCTTCGATGATTATGATGCATTTGTCGCGCTTTTGCGAAGAGCTGGTGCTGTGGTCGAGTACGGAGTTTCAGTTCGTAGAGCTGGATGATGCCTTCTGTACGGGAAGCAGTATTATGCCGCAGAAGAAAAACCCCGATGTGGCTGAGCTGGTGAGAGGCAAGACGGGAAGGGTGTACGGCAATCTGGTGGGTATGCTGACGGTGTTGAAGTCGCTGCCGCTCGCGTACAACAAGGATATGCAGGAAGACAAGGAAGGCATGTTTGACACGGTACGTACACTTCAGGGAGCTTTGCAGCTGTTCGCACCGATGATTGCAACGATGAAGGTCAATAAGGACCGGATGCGCCAGGCAGTTAATCAGGACTTCTCGAATGCGACGGATATAGCTGATTTCTTGGTGAACAAGGGGCTGCCGTTCCGTCAAGCTCATGAGGTCATTGGAAAAACCGTGCTTTACTGCATCCAGAATAAAAAGTATTTACTTGATCTGACGCTGGAAGAATTCACTCAGTTCTCCCAACTGTTCGATGAATCCATCTACAAGGTGCTGCAGCCGGAGCAAGTAGTGAACGCCCGTAATGTATATGGCGGTACTGCCTCCAATCAAGTGGCGGAAGCGATTGAGCGCGCTGAGCACGAAGGGCAGAAGACTCAGGCATGGGTTGATGAATATATGGACAAGAACAAATAGAACGCGAGTCCTGTGTGGATTCAATAGTAAGGAAAAAACATGTGTCGGCAGTCATCGAGGAGTTTTATTGATTTGTCAAGACTTTTAGAAGCGCGATCCATCTCCTTGACAATAGGATAACCGGGATCGGATTAAGGGCGTT
>JARBUQ010000318.1 GCA_029239545.1 Paenibacillus sp. | reverse complement strand
CCACTTCTCGCTGCTTAATAATAGGAAAAAAAAGGCAGCGCATTGCGCTGCCCATATAACCATAAGACTAATGCCTAGAGTAATCTTGCACCTTCTATTTTTTAAGTCGATTGCGGATCGAGTCAGGCAGCACCATCAGCGCCGGAACGAGCATCGGCAAAAGGATGAAGCACAACACAATCAAACCAACTATAACGGCAGCGGCCAGCTCTACCAGTAGAACGAGACCGGACGGGATGAGAGTGGCGAACGTTCCACCCAGAATAATCATTGCTGAGATGATGACACCACCAACACTTCGGGATGCCTTGACAATCGCTTCACGCGGGGCCATATCACCGTACTCCTTGTATCGCATCATCAGGAAGATGCTGTAGTCAACCCCGACGGCAACGATAATAATGAAGGAGAAGAACGGCACGAATGAAGAGAGCCCGTCAGCTCCAATCACATATTCGGTTACCAGATTAGCCGCACCCATCGCTACGTAGTACGATGCGAGCAGCGACGCCACAATATACACGGCTGGCCAGAAAGACCGGATAACTAACAGCAGCACCAGGAATACGCCGATTATAACGATCACGGCAGTTCCGTTGAAGGATGCGACCTGAGCCTTGTTCATGTCGTAAGTAGTGGAGCTAGGCCCAGCTGCACCATATACCGCGCCATCAAGCACAGATCCCTTAAGCGTGCTGGCTAATGTATCATTTATGTGCTCCACTGTATCCAGAGCAGCCGGTGAATATGGATCCTCATTCAGGATAACCATAAGCTTCGTTATTTTCCGATCCTTGGACATGAAGCTGTCCAAAACTCGTCCGAAATCTGCACTCTCCAGTGCTTCACGAGGGATAAAGAACGTTTTGGACGAATTCAGCTGAGATAAGAAGCTTCCTGTCTTGCCCAGACCATCGGATATATCCCCAAGACCTTGTCCGCTCTGATTCAGCCCACCCTTCAGCTGCGTCAATCCACCCGACAGTGAAGACAAACCTGTATTCAATTGCTGTTGTCCATCCTTGATGCTGATCAGCGCGTTATTCAGCTTATTCAGGTTATTCGAAATTTCTCGTGTTCCCGAGCTGCCCTGCGCGAGTCCCTTTGACAGCTCGTCTGCTCCACTCTGCAAAGCCGCAAGCCCCGGCACAAGCTGTGATTGTCCAGCAGCGATCTGACTAAATCCTATAGTTAACTCGCTGAACGCAGCATTCATCTGCTTGTAATTCGTTCCAAGCGAGGTTAACCCTCCGCTAATCTGAGCCAACCCAGTTGCCAAGCTCTCGCCCGTCTTCTTGAGAGACTCATAATCCGGGTCATCCCCAAGCTCCTGATGGTTATTTCCCAGACGGACAATGAGGCTGTTCATGCTGCCCATGCCCTGCTCAATTCCCTGCAGATTGGCGTTTATTTGCTCATAGCCTTCTCCCATTGAACTGTAACCCTGCTGCAGCTCGCTTAAGCCTCGGCTAAGCTGCTCTGTTTGACCGGCAATGTCAGTGAGTCCGTTTTGGAGCTGGGCAATTCCATCTCGTAGACCACCCACTCCATTTGCACCTTCGCTTACTCCTGCGGCCAACTGGCCAAGTGCATTGGTAATTTGGACATACCCTTGCTGGACTTCAAACGTAGCATTCGCCAATTGGTCCGCTGCTGAGAAATCCGCAGTTGTAAGCTGAGATTGCATCTGATTGAGGCCATTCTTGATCTGGTCAACACCATTCTTCGTTGCGGAGATGCCCTCCGTAACCGTCTCCGTCTGATTGCTGATATAGAAATCAGCAATCGGCTGGAACTGCGGCTGTGTTATGCTCGATACAGAATTGACACCCTCAATTTGCTTCAGGTTCTCCGTCAACTGGTCCACCACAGCAAGAGCATCGTTAGTATTCATAGCATCTTTGTGCTCAATCACAATATTGGTGGGAAGAGCCTGCCCCCTGCTGAAATGCTCAGCTACAAGACCAAACCCCTTCGTAGAAGGATGCTCGTCTCCAAGTTCCTTCAATTGATCGAAAGACAGCTTCTGCCCGCTTGTTAACAGCACCGGAATGAGAAGCACTATGATGATAGCTGTTGTAATGACCGGATGTTTGACAGAAATATCCGTTATTTTCCCCATGAATCGACTATCCTTGTGACCTGAAACTTTTCGGGAAGGCCAGAATAGCTTGGGACCCAGCACCTTCATCACGAATGGAGTTAATGTTAATATTTCCAACACGAGGACGACTGCACCAATGGCAACAACATTCGCAGATTTGTAGATCCCGAATTCCGAGAAGCTTAAGCCTGCAAATGCGATAAATACAGTCATAATACTGTACACGATCGTTTTTCCTGCAGTTTTGTAAGAGATGACGATCGCTTCATCCGTGCTGCGTCCATCAGCAAGCTCTTCCTTGAATCGGTTGAATAAAAGAATGTTATAATCCGTTCCGATCCCGAACAGAATCAGGACAAGCAGCATCTGTGTAACACTTGTGATTGGGAAATCGAGCTTCTCAATAATTTGTGCGGCTATCCCCATAGATACCAAATACGACACGCCTACTACGGCAAGGGATACAAGTGGAATGACTAGGGATCGAAACATAACGATCAGCACAACCAGAATGAAGATGACCGTTAGTATCGCGCTCTTCTCGACTCCCTCTGTTGAAGCTTTGAGATAATCGTTCTGAATGAAATCCTCTCCACTCAAATAATACTCCACTTTAACTTCCGCAAGCACGGACTCGAACAACTTCTGAATGTCATCGACACTGCGGCCTTGCTTGTCTAAAGTGAATGAGGCCATAAGTGTCGTTCCGTCTCCGGACACTAGTGAGGACTTGGCCTCTGGCATAGTGAAAGGATCTATGAGCTGGGTAACTCCGAGCTCTGTCCTGCTCGTCTTGACATTCTCAATACCAGCTTCAATCTGCTGCATATCCGTATCACTCAGCTTGTTCTCATTGAAGAAAATCATAATATTGCTTGTGCCATCTGTTTCGGACATCTTGTTCAGCAGCCCGGTCGCTACTCTGGAAGGACTGTCAGCGGCTAAGGGATCCTGTCCCCTCTCATGTAGAATGGCGTTTACATCTGGTTGAATGACTGTCAAAACAGTGGTTGCAGCTAGCCATAACACGAGAAGTGCCCAGCGCCATTTAATTATTTTATGCATCATCATTGTTCCTGCCTTCCTTAATTTTTCTCAGTAGCTCCGTTATGCCTGTGCTGTATACGTCAAGAAGCTGATCGATGAGCAGTTCAATTGCTGCTGCCTCCTCATGAGATCGAATAATAAAGCTGAGCCCCTCAACAAGAGTACCGGCGAGCATAGCAGCCAACGTTCGGTCATGCTCTGTCAAAGGCTCTTTACTTACCTCCCTAACTGTAGCCCATACCTTGATCAAGATAGCCTCGGTGAAGGTGAACAGCTCTTGCCTGACATTCTCATACTGGGAGCCGGCGCTAAGGTTGAGCAGGATCATTAACTCAGTGCTATATGTCTTGAACAGCCCGACAATCGTTTTCTCCACCATGACAAAATATTGCCTTTTGCTCAGCTCATCAGCCGTAATGCTGGACTCCATAGTTTGACTGTATTCGGTCGTATAGGCCTTGTACATCTTATACACCGGCCCGACGATGGCCTCGAACAATTCCTCTTTGTTGCTGTAATATCGATAAATATTGCCTGTTGTAATACCTGCTGCCTGAGCAATTTGCCTCATTGATGCTTGCTGGTACCCCTGTCGTCTGAATTCCGTTAACGCAGCGTTCAGGATCGCCTTGCGTACCTCGTCTTTAAGAGTTTGCATTAGTAAACACCCGTTCATTATTGGAGTAATAAACAATATTATAGCTCCGCACTCGCATCCTGACAATATCAAGGAACGAATATACGGAGCAATAGAAGAGGTAAATCAAATAATTGTCACATTTATGTAAGAAATCAGCTGTCCAACAACCCCTCCAATCAATACGACAGCCCAAGAGGGCAGCTTCCAGTACATAAGCAGTAAGAATAAACAGGCTGTTACCGAGAAATCCAGAGGTGTCAGTATAGCTGTTGTCCACAAGGGATCATACAGGGCTGCGAGTAAGATTCCGACCACTGCCGCATTAATGCCTGTTAATGCCCCTTGGATTGTGGGGTTGCTCCTAAGTGAGCTCCAGAAAGGTAGTGCTCCAACTATTAAAAGAAAAGCAGGCAAAAAAATCGCCATTATTGCGATCAGAGCACCAGTGATTCCTTGGATCATCATCCCTAAATAAGCAGCTATAGTAAACAATGGTCCAGGTATCGCTTGGGCTGCTCCATATCCAGCCATAAAGCTGTCCGAGCTGATCCATCCCGTTGGAACAAGTTCTGCCTCCAACAGAGGCAGTACAACATGGCCCCCACCGAAAACAAGCGAACCTGCACGATAAAAGCTGTCTGCTATTGGAAGCAAGCCTCCACCTCCACCCCCTATCTGACGCAGGAAAGGAAGTAAGGCAAGCAGCAGCAAGAATACGGACAAATATAGAACGCCTGCTTTTCGGCTAATTGGAACATGAATATTTTGTGCGGCAGCTACGTCTGTTTTTCGATACATCCACCAGCCGATGAGAGCAGCGCCTGATAGGAGGATCAACTGGCTAAAAACCCCTTGCCACAAGAGCGATACAACAGCAGCGATAACTGCAAGTGTCATCCGATTTCGGTCAGGAGCCAGCTTCTGCCCCATTCCAAGCAAAGCGTGAGCTACAACCGCAACAGCTACCAAATGCAATCCATGTATCCAGCCATCCTGTGCGATTTGGGCTCCCTGCATAAGTAGAGCGAATAATATTAATACGATTACTGAGGGCAGTGTAAACCCCATCCACGAAATTATCCCGCCCCATATTCCTGCACGTACAATTCCAATTCCAATCCCGACCTGACTGCTCGCCGGACCCGGAAGGAATTGGCACAGGGCAACCAGATCCGCGTAACCGCGTTCATCCATCCATTTACGGCGAACAATATATTCGTAGTGAAAATAACCAAGGTGAGCAGTCGGTCCACCAAATGAAGTGAGCCCAAGCTTAGAGGATACGATAAACACCTCGAGCAGAGCCCTCCACCAACCTCGGGATAATGATCTCTCGATTCCATGATCTTTATTCTCCATTCCACAGATTCTCCTATCTATCTCGAGTTGCGTATGCTCTCTATTCTTTCAATATATGAAGTGTAACGCTTTCTGTCCGCTTTGAGCAAGTTAAGAGTTCATGTTACAATAAAAGTTAAAAATGTCCATCTATAGGAGGCTATCCAATTGAGTTATAATTTCGACCAACGCATTGACCGGCGCAATACGCGTTCCTACAAATGGGATCAAAGCGATAGATTATTCGGAGACAAGGACATCTTACCCCTATGGGTAGCCGACATGGACTTTGCCAGTCCTCCTGCAGTTCTTGAAGCTTTAGAGCAAAGAGCAGCAATCGGGATGTACGGATACGCTTTTCGCGGGGAAAGTTATCTGGATGCTATTAAGGATTGGTTCGCCCGAAGACATGGCTGGACGATTGAGAAGCAGTGGATCAGTGATCTGCCGAGTGTTGTAACCTCGCTCAGCCTCGCTGTGGAGCTTTTCAGCGAGCCTGGTTCACAGGTCGTCGTTCAGTCTCCCGTCTATTATCCTTTTTATGACGTTATACGCAACAATGATCGTCAAATCGCGCTCAATCCGCTCGTTCTGAATAACGGTCGTTACGTGATGGACTATGATCATTTGGAAGGTTTATTCCAAGGCGGTGCCAAATTGATCCTCCTCTGCAGCCCTCACAATCCCGGCGGAAGAGTATGGGAACGAGATGAGCTTCTGAAGCTGGGTGAGCTGTGCTTGCGATATGGAGTTACAGTCGTGTCTGATGAAATC
>JARBUQ010000317.1 GCA_029239545.1 Paenibacillus sp. | reverse complement strand
AGCTGTACAGGTCTTGTCTCGCAGCAGCTGGAGCAAGGCTCATTCATTTATCAGTTCAGCTATCCGGGAACGGCGGATGATCCAAGCAAGCGACTATATGGGGTGCTGCATCGTCAAGTTGGGAAAAAGGCACGGTTTGTGAATGTGTATAGCGATGGGAGCGAGCCTGCTTCGCTTCGGTGGTCTGCCGGAGAATCAATCATCATAGAGAACGAGTCCGGGCAAAGCTGGATGTGTTCAATGTCCTCGCAGCAAAAGGAAGGTTTGAAAGTTTTAGGCGGTTTTCTATAGTGAACAGATGGGAGAGAAGCTTTAATGAACAACTTATTCGAGCCTGGCAGCGGTCCGATGACAGTTCAATATGAGCCTGATCTGCATACAAGGCTATTGGAAAATCCGCCGCGATTCACATGGATTCCAGCACAACTGGATGATGATCGCTATGTGCTGCAAATTGCTTCTCAAGCACATTTCCCGGAAGACTGTACGACTACGGTAAATGAAATTCCATATAATTTCTATACACCCGATCATGTTTTTACTCCAGGTGAGTACTTTTGGCGGTATGCACTGCTTGTATCGGGTGGGACTGATCCGGGAACGACAGAACGGACGACATGGAGTGAGATTCGCTCCTTCACCGTGCCGGCCGATTTGCCCGAAACTCCATTGCCAAGCCGTGAGGGAAGATATGAACATGTCAGTCGGAAGCATCCCCGTTTGTGGCTGCAAGCAGATCGGCTTGATTCCTTTCGCGGAGAGGTGGAGCAGGATGAATCGTTCTGCGGCTGGGAGGAGTTCTATACGAAGTCCGTTATCCCGTGGACGGAACGGCCGTTAATCCCGGAGCCTGCGCCGTATCCGAATCACAAGCGGGTGCCGAAGCTGTGGCGTCAGATGTACATGGACTGTCAGGAAGTCTTTTACGCTGTGAAACATCTTAGCGTAGCAGGCGTAGTGCTGCAGGATGACCATTTGCTTGCCCAAGCTAAGCAATGGCTCCTGCATGTCGCCTCTTGGGATACGGAAGGGACGACGGCCCGGGATTATAACGATGAAGCGGCTTTTCGTATAGCGGGAACGCTGGCTTGGGGTTACGATTGGTTGTTCAATGAGCTGAAAGCTGAAGAACGCGAATTAGTTAGGAGCAAGCTGTTCCGCCGCACCGAGCAGGTCGCGTTCCACGTGATCGAACGCTCCAAGATTCATCACGTGCCTTATGACAGCCATGCCGTCCGATCGCTGTCCTCAGTGCTCGTGCCCTGTTGTATTGCGCTCATGGGCGAAGAACCACAAGCCCGGGAGTGGCTTGACTATACGTTGGAATACTACTCCTGTCTGTATACTCCATGGGGTGGGATTGATGGCGGCTGGGCGGAAGGACCGATGTATTGGACGACAGGTATGGCTTTCTTGAGCGAGGCGCTTAACCTGATTAAACCTTACTCAGGGATTGATATTTTCAAACGTCCGTTTTTCTCCAGAACCGGAGATTTCCCGCTCTACTGCTTCAGTCCGGGTACGGTTCGCGCAAGCTTCTGTGACCAATCCAACCTGGGTGAGCTGCCGATTCTGAAGACAGGCTTCAATGTGCGTCAGTTTGCAGGCCTGACTGGGAACGGCTGGTATCAATGGTATTATGAGCAGGTTAAGCGGGACGACATTGATCCGGAAAGCAAGTTCTACAACTACGGCTGGTGGGACTTCCGATTCGATGAGATGGTGTATTGCTATGACAATCCGCGAGTTAAGGCTGTAGCGCCGACGGATATTGAACCATTGAAATGGTTTCGCGACGTAGGCTGGGTTGCTATGCATGACGGGATGGATCGTTCGGATGAGCATGTGATGCTGCTGACCAAAGCAAGTAAATACGGCTCCATCAGCCATAGTCACGGCGATCAGGCTTCATTCCTGCTGCACGCATACGGAGAACCGCTTGCTATCCATAGCGGACATTACTTGGCTTTCGGGACGTCCATGCATCTGGACTGGCGCAGACAGACGCGTTCTAAGAATAGCATTCTGATCGATGGGAAAGGGCAATATGCAGGACTGGACAAATCCCTGAGCATGGAAGCCCAAGGGACGGTTGAGATTGCTGAACAACGTGCGGGTCATCGATATGTTCGAATGAATGCTACAGCCGCATACAAGGAAGAAGTCCCTTATCTTACGCGTTACGTGCGCGAGATCTATTACTTCCATTCCTCCTATATCGTTATAGTCGATCATGTGGATTTGCATCAGGCAGGTACATTGGATTGGCTGCTGCATACAATGAAGCCGATGCGAGTGAACGGCCATCATGCTCTGTATGAAGGGGAAAAGGCTAAGCTGGATGTACGGTTTGTCTACAACTCTTCAGGAGCGCTGACGCTTACCTCCCACAATGAGTTCATCGGTGTGAATCCTGAGGGTCTCGAGGGACTCGATGTGCACTGGCATATGCGAGCTCATGCGGCAGCGGCATCGAGGCATCGAATTGCTGCATTGCTTGTTCCGATGCGATCAACGGAGAACCGGTATGTTTCATATTTCATGGACGATCAGGATCATGGTGTTCATCTTTATTTTACGGACAATGGCGTTACATCCAAGGTCGAAGTGCCCAAAGCCTATTAAGGCCAAGAAGCTGTATTCCGAGAGTGGGGATACAGCTTCAATTTTTGTTGAGGTGCATGCAGACATATATACCCCATTGATTCTGTTGGTGTATTATCCTATTATTAGGTGAGACAAGCGGGGAACAGCATTACATTCACATTTAAATCCACTTTTACAGCGATTCACCGTATACACAATAGTTAAAGAGGGGGAAGAGGATTGGCAATGTTAAATGGCGAGACAAGCATGGCTCCAGAAGTGGTTACTTTTGGAGAATCGATGGGACTAATGATGCCAACAGGACCCAAAGGGATTGAATACTCGGCGCAATTCGAGAAATCGTTCGCAGGAGCGGAGAGCAATCTGTCGATCGGCATCGCCCGACTCGGTCATCGGGCCGGCTGGTGCGGCCGTCTTGGCAGTGATCCTTTGGGACGCTATATATTGAAGCAAATTCGCGGAGAAGGCGTCGATGTGTCACGGGCCGAATTATCGGGTGAGGCACCGACCGGATTAATTATCCGTGAGGTGGTATCCGGCAAGTCATCCGTCTACTATTACCGCCGCAATTCGGTCGCGAGTCTTATGCGTCCTGAGCATCTGGACGAGAGCTACATCGCGCAAGCTCGCATTCTGCACATTACCGGAATTACGGCTGCTCTAAGTGAGTCCTGCCGCGAGACCCTTCGCGAGGCGATTCGTTTCGCCAAGAAACACGGGGTTACGGTGTGCTTCGATCCGAATCTGCGGTTGAAGCTGTGGACGATTGAAGAGGCCCGACCTGTTATTCTTGAGCTTGCTGCGGAGGCGGATTATTTTCTGCCTGGCTTGGACGAGCTGAAGCTCCTCTATGAGACAGACAGCTTTGAAGATATCGTTGTGCGTTTGGGTGATTTGTCAGCGGTATCCATCGTCAAAGGCGGAGACGACGAAACTTATGTAGTGGAGAAGGGTACTATAACCTCCGTGCCCTATTATAAGGCTGAGCAGGTTGTCGATACAGTCGGTGCAGGGGATGGGTTCTGTGCAGGCTTCATAGCGGGATTGCTGAAAGGGTATACGCATGCAGAAGCTGTTCGTCTGGGCAATTTGATCGGTTGTATGGTCGTACAGATGGAAGGCGACTGGGAAGGACTGCCGACCTGGGAGCAAGTTCAAGCCTATCTGAACAAAACCTCGCACGTTGAGCGTTAATAAGAGCTGACTAGTGAGAATAGATAAGAAATCGATTACATTCCAAGGAGCGAACTCATCTAATGAAAAAAATTAAACTGCTTCAACAAATAACAGAAGCAGGCGTGGTAGCTGTCCTTCGCGGCGACACGCCGGAGGAAGTCGTCCGCATGGCGGAGCACGCGATCGCCGGCGGCATCAAGGTCATCGAGGTGACGATGACCGTGCCCTTCGCGCTGCGCGCCATCGAAGACCTGGCCAAGCGCTACTCCAGCACGACACAGGACGAGAATCGCTATGCGATTATCGGGGTCGGCACGGCGCTTGACCCTGAGACGGCTCGCGCCGCCATCTTGAGCGGGGCCGAGTTCGTCGTTGGCCCCTCGCTGAACCCACGCACCGTCGAATTGTGCAACCGATATCGGGTGCCGATTATGCCGGGCTGCATGACGATCCATGATATCCAGACCGCGCTTGAGCTGGGAGTGGATATCGTCAAGCTCTTCCCGGGCAATCTGTACTCGCCCGCGATGATTAAGGCCATTAAGGGTCCGCTGCCGCAAGCGAACATCATGCCAACAGGCGGCGTCTCGCTGTCCAACCTCGGCGAGTGGATCGCTGCAGGCGCCGTAGCCGTCGGCATAGGCTCTGACTTGACCGCCGATGCAGTCAAGACTGGCAACTTCGAGCTTGTTGCGCAGAAGGCTGCAAGCTATATCGAGGCCTACCGCGCGGCCAAGCAGTAAGCGCACCTTGGGCGGCTTGAAGCCGCCTCGGTGACAATCGGCCGCATGCAATTTGTCCGGTTGTGAAGATTCGAGACTCGCCAAATGGTGTAAGTACTAGTAACCACCCTGGCTTGTGCAGGATGCCTGTCTAGTTGCTGGTCTTAGGTCTAGGTGTGAAGCCAAACGTAAGACTAATGTGTCTTTAACATGTGAATGGTATAATGTGTCTATAGAGATGAGCCGAAGTACTTGTACTTCGCAAATGTTGAAGGAGGAACACACATTGAACACTTCACGTATAATGAAATTCGTTACAGGTGGTATGGAAGCTTTTCTGGGAATCCCGATTTTGGGGGGCCTGTTCATTATGGGAACAGGTTATACGCCTCTGTGGGTCATGCTGATCCTGCATATCGTTACTTTACTTCTTGCTGCCAGGGAGAATACCGTCAAGCTCGGCAGTATTATTGGGATTATTACTTCACTCCTGGCTTGGATTCCGATTCTCGGAATGCTATTGCACATCCTGACGGCTATTGTGCTGCTGCTGAATGCGGTGTTCGAAGGGAACTCATCCGGCTCGCGAAGCTTCCGTCGTCGTTATTAAATTCCATTCCGCTGCTCATAACAAAACCTGCCAGTCTGTTGCTAACTCAACAGGCTGGCAGGTTTTTTCGCACTACACTGGACTGTGAGATAACTTTTTAACCAGCATAGAAGGATTGTTCCTTACCGCCAATGAGGATATAATAGTGAAAAGAGCGAATTGAAGGAGCGTATATACGTGGATACCGATGAACGCAACGAAACTATACACCAGCGTCACGATACTTCATATCGCTTCCTGCTTTCCAGCAAAAAGTTGTTTGTAGAACTGATAAGATCCTTTATTCACTAAGGATGGGTGCTGGCGATTTATGAAATGAATGTTCAGGAAATCACAAATTCTTTTGTGCTTCAGGATTTTAAACGCAAAGAAGCTGACTTGGTCTATCAGGTTAAACTGAATGGTCAGGATGTTGTGTTTTATCTGCTGCTTGAAATGCAGTCCAATGTGGACTTCAGAATGCCGTATCGGCTACTTTTATATCAGGTGGAGATTTGGCGGTACTTACTGCAAAATCAAGAAAAGGACAAAGCCAAGCGAAAAGATTTCCGTCTTCCGGCGATTGTGCCCATCGTCCTTTACAATGGAAAACGACCTTGGACGGCCAGCCGCCAGTTCCGTAAATTGCTTGCAAATGAACAGATGTTTGGTTCAGAACTGATTAATTTTGAATATTTACTAATTGATGTTGTACGATATACAGAGGACGAACTGTTATCCTTATCCAATACCATCGGCTCCGTATTTTTGCTGGATCAAACAGAGAATCAAGAGCAGTTATTATACCGACTG
>JARBUQ010000316.1 GCA_029239545.1 Paenibacillus sp. | reverse complement strand
TCAGAATGCCATACATCACAATTCAATGCCCGGCATTCGTTCGGTGCTGCCAGGGAGTGATCTCGCGAATATGAAAGTAAACGTGCGATTGGCCGTGCCAGTTGAGCCGGAGCTGCTGAATCTTGAAACGGTAAGGGCAGAGCTGCCTTATGGACAGGTGACCTTCGAAGTCATTGCAGGAGGCATGCTCACAAGCAGCGGGATCGTACTTGCCGATAAAGAGGATAAGAATGATCTGGTCTATGTGGTGATCGCTTCGGTGGAAGTGGGGTACTAGTGGGAGCAGTAGGGATACTCGTGCTTGTACTGGCAGCAATTGCAGCTGCAGGGATTATTGTATTAGGAATCGAGACGTTAGTTGTCAGGAAGTCTTGTTACAGTCTCAATCATCCGACGTCCGATGAGAGATTTACCGTTGTCCAGCTAACTGATCTCCACGGTCGTACTCGTTTTATCAACGGTTCCCTAAGTTCGATTGTGAACAGCATCCGTCCCGATTATGTGATGATCACAGGGGATCTGGTTACACGAATGAATCAGATAGGCGCAGTTCTGGACCAGCTTCGGCAGATCGAGTGCCGCTCGATTTATTTTGTGCCGGGTAATTACGAGCGGGAAGGTGTGCAGGGCTTCAGCAAGAGGACTTACACGGCAGAAGAATATACCCACCTAATGAAGCTGCTTATGGAGCAAGGGATAACGGTTCTGGAGAACAGTGAAGCCAGCATGAATGGGGAGGGCGGACGCCGGCTGTTCGTATACGGGTTCGATAATTCCATTTACGGTAATGAGCAGTTGAGCTCAAAAGCTGAAGATTGGTTAGGCTATGATTATGTCATCTTGCTTGCTCATTCACCAAGTATTATAGAATTCGTCGAACGAAGCCAGCTTCCATATGATTTGCTGCTTGTCGGACATACGCACGGTGGTCAGGTGAGGATATGGAATCGAACAATCGGTGCGTACAAACACTTTCATGTTGGCATGAAGCACTTAGGGGGACGCAAACACTTCTTCATTAACCGCGGTTTAGGTACGGTCAAGCTTCCTGTCCGCTTCGCTTGTCCACCGGAAATTGCTGTATTTCGTATTGGGGGCTGATAGTGCCCTTTAGATTTCCACACAAAATGTTTACATGCAATTGATACATGGTTAATACTTCGGTCGTATTCTAATAGTAGTTCCCCTTTCAGCAATAAATAAAGAGAAGAGGACGTACTATTGAACAGTTATCCGATTATTGCATCGATAACCGAAGAGGATCAAATCCAGCATGCATTAACGAGTGATGTGCGAAGAGTCATTCTGATGACAGGCACAGTCAACAATTTGCGGCAAATCGTAGAGCGGCTTCATGATGCGGGCAAGCAAGTATTTGTCCACATTGAGATGGTTGGCGGGATTGGAAGAGAGGCATCCTCTATCCAGTATCTTGCAGAGGTTTTTCGAGCAGATGGAATTGTTACCACTAAGAGCAATGCTGTAGCAGCCGCCCGAAAAGCAGGAATATTAAGCATTCAGCGCTTTTTTGCGATTGATACAGCAGCTGTAGAGACGGCCGTTCGAATGATCAAAACCGCCGATCCTGACGAGGTGGAGCTCATGCCCGGATTAATGCCCAGAATCATCCGTGAGGTGAAACAAAAGATTAAACAGCCTCTCATAGTGGGAGGGTTAATCAGGCATAAGGATGAGATTAAGCTGGCGTATGAGAGCGGCGCAGACTTTGTCTCGATTGGCGACAGCAGATATTGGCACAAATAATTAAATATACACAGCTTCCGGGTGGAGACGATGAGAAAACCCAGCAGTCAGCGAAATCAACATTCTTTGTATAAGAGGTGGTTTTCTGCTGCTGGGTTTTCTATGTGCTTTACACACTACTACTATTGGAGGTTTTGGTCTATGCGGATCATATTACTCGGGGATTTTCATTATTCACGGATGGAGAATGGTACAGAAGAGATGCTTCAGGCCAGGGATCAGGCATACAGCATTATGCTTCAAGCTTTCCTGGAGCAGGAGGGACAGTGGCATATTTCATTAGGTGATCTCACGCATGAAGGTTTCCCGGAAGAGTTTCAATACGTATTTAACCAGGTGGGCAGCAGCGGTCGACAGTTCATCCATGTGTTGGGAAACCACGATACGTATTCCATTCCCAAGGCCCAGATTCTGGGGATTACCGGCCAGCAGCGATATAGTGCGGTCGAGACGGAAGAAGGGCTATTGATTTTCCTGGATTCCACAAAAGAAATGAACCGCAATGACTGGGGAGGGGAGATCGATGCAGAGCAAATGGAATGGCTGCAGGCACAGCTTGCTAGATCCGGGGAGAAGCCTGTTTTTGTTTTTGCTCATCATCCCATCTATGCCACGACTACGCGATCGACACTGGATAAATTATCGATTCATCCTCAGTTCGATATGAAAACGATATTGAAGCAGAAGAAAGGTCAAGGATTCTACTTCTGCGGTCACAACCACGTCAACTCGATTTACCGCGAGGACGACTGGCATTACATTCAAACTGCGGCTTGTCTCGATATTCCTGCAATTCGCACGATAGATATCCAAGAAGGTCAAGTAAGCATACAACTGTTCACAATAGATCACATGGAGCTGCAGGATCACATTGCTTGCTTCAATACAAGGATGAAGGGATTCGCTCCAGTGCTGGAAGCGCGTGGGGAAGAGGCGGACTGGATTCTGGATGTAAAGCTGCTGGAAGCTGAAGCTGTTAAATAGCAGGAGCTTGGCTCGACCCTACCTGATGCTGTGGAAATTCAACAATTCTCGAAGCCTCATCCCACTGCTAGTGGTAGTGGGGCTTTTTTTCAGTCTATCCTCACAGCAAACGCAACTTTTTACCACAAAATGGTTATAAGATAAGGAGTGTTAAATTATGGAGGTCATCCCACATGCTGAATACCCGTTACTATAAATCGTTTGCCATTGCTGCTGCTGTTATCCTGATCATGGGACTTGCTTGGTGGTACGCTGTCGTTGATCCCAATGAAGGTGAGCAAGTGGTCGCGATGCCAGATAGAACACCTGAACAGAATGGGACATCAGCTCCTGTTTCCTCTCCTTCCTCTTCACCTCAGCCCACTCCATTACCGGCCGCAGCCAATATTGTGGATGAAATGATTCAGCATACTATTAGATCCATCCGAATATTCGAAAAGAGAGTACAGGATTATGCTGCTCATGAGACACCTTTTTTCTCGGCACCGGATCCTATAGTCATTATTTTTCCTGACACACTTGTTCCATTAACACCAGCAGACATATCCCAGCTTCCGAATCGAATCAAGATTATATCTCGTGACACCAGGTCGGAGGTAGCTTTCTCAACCAATCCTATTAAACCAGGTGACCCCACGTCTGTGCCGCTCTCTCTTATTTTGGCTAATGCGCCCAAGGAGGACCTGCTCATCCAGTTGAGCTCTGTAGACGGTAAGCAGGAGAAGGTTATTACATTGCGATACTCGCAGCCAGTTGGGTATACGATTACATCTGCAAATGATCCATTGCTAGAGAACTACATGTCCTTGCTTGGGGAGGGGCTTTACATCGATCATTATGTAGAGCTTGGCCGGCAATATTCGTATCAATTCCAATTCACTCATGATATGCAGCGAGACAGTGTTCAGGAAGCGCTGCTTGCTTCACTCAAGAGCAGTCCTACTCACAAATTAGAGTGGAGCTGGGACAATGATCGTGTTATGAACCTTCAGTTGGATTTCAGAGAGGCAGCCAGCTCCCCTTTTATCCAGCTCTATCTCAATGGTATTAGAAGCAAGGAAGGATATAAGCTGTCCAGTGAACAAGTCATTCGAATTAAGCCTTCCCGCCCCCAAGCCTTATACCAGATCCAACTGTCTGATTTAAGCAAAACGAGTCTGTTCTCTTCCATGGCGCATTATGAGGAGATCGACATTTCTGCAGATGGCCGCTATGGTCTGGCTGCTGTGATTAGCTCTAACGAAATGCGTCCAATTTATGGCTACACCCTCCTTGATCTGAAGGGGAATGTTCTGAAATCATTCGGCCTGGATGGTATACATCAAGCCAAGTGGTCTCCGGACGGAGCTTTCTTAATCTTCACACAGAACAATACCGTCATGAAGTATGACCTGAGTACCGGAGCACAAACATTGCTTTGGTCGTCACCTGTCCAACAGCCCAATTCGAGAGTTGTATCTTTGGATATGGATCCAAGGACGGGTCAGCTTGTGGTAGGCTGGGGTACGCATGATGATGAAGGGAAATTCACTTATGATCTGCATGTTAGCGAGAATGGAAGCAGCAAGTTCTTACGCATTCCGAATGTCGGCAGCTTCAGCTGTTATGAAGGACCTTGCTACAATCCGGGTCTTCGCTCAATCGAGAATGGTGAAATGTACTTGGAGGCTTACCAGTTGACGGATAATCCTCCTCAACAGCATGCGTATAGCCTGAATCTAACGACCGGGGTCAAAGAAGAGGTGGATGTAAGGCCCACGGCTGGGAGTACGCTTCCGATGACAGATATCGGGAATGGGAAGTTTCTGATTCACAAGCAAAGGCCTGATCAAAATTGGCAGATCCTCGATAAGCAAAGCGGAACTACAGCTATCTTTGATCAGATCCCTAAGGAAGTGAATACGGTAACTAAAAGCGGGGATGCTCTGTACTATTTTGATGTGCTTAGGTGAGAAGAAAAATTGGAAATTTAACCTAATCGGTTCATCCTGAGAGAGAGGAAGGGATCTATGGAAGCATTCAAATATTGTCCACTGTGTGCGAAAGAATTGGTGGGGGATTACGAACTCGGGAAAAGCTATCCTCATTGTCCAACGGGACATTATACTTATTATTTGAACCAATCTGTCGGTGCAGCGGCTATTATCGTGGATCAGGGACGTATATTGTTAGAGCGCAGAGCGATTCAATCAGGCTATGGATTGTGGGCATTGCCAGGTGGGATGGCCGAGCAAGCAGAATCTATTGAGGAATGTGTGATCAGAGAGGTATTGGAAGAAACAGGACTGGTCGTTGCTGTAGCGAAATTATTGAATGTGATTGGTGGTCAAAGAGTGTGTATTGTGTTTTATGAGGTCAGTATCCTAGGAGGCTCTGTTCAAAAGTCTGAGGAATCGCTGGAACTGGCGTGGTTCTCGCCGCAAGATATTCCCTTTGGGCAGTTTGCTTTTCCACGGCATCGGGAAGTGTTGCAGCACTGGCTGTTGGAGGGTTCGGAGCAGTTTGACAAAACAAGTGTAAATAAGCATAATTAAGGAATAGCAGTAGAGGGAGCACCTCACAAAGCCAAACACCAAACGTGTTGCTTTTGTGAGGTGTTATTCGTTTATATAAGGAGGAACGCTTGATGGAGAAGGGAAAAAAAGACAAGGATCGGATCAAGGAACAGCAGGTAACTTACGATGTTTATGCGGCTATGCCGGATGATGGACAGCGGTATGAGATTTTCGATGGGGCGCTTGAGATGATGTCTCCTGGACCGTCAAGGAATCATCAAACGGTAGGCGGGGAACTGGAATTTATACTAAAGCAGAGCTGCAGATCGGACTACCTCATTTATGATGCGCCGTTTGATGTGATATTGAGCGAAAGGAATGTCTTGCAGCCGGATATTATGATGATTCAACGCAGTCGCCAGCATATTGTTACTATGCGAGGCATTGAAGGTCCGCCGGATCTGGTAGTGGAAATCATTTCTCCTGGCTCCCGCAAACGGGATAGAATAAAGAAAATGTCGATTTATGCCAAACATAGTATTCTGGAGTATTGGGTTGTGGATTCGGATGCGAGGACACTGGAGCAGTATCGACTAGCTGGTGAGAAGTATGAGCTTCACAATCTATATGAAGAGAATGAAAGAGTAACCTCGGACAAGCTGCCTTG
>JARBUQ010000315.1 GCA_029239545.1 Paenibacillus sp. | reverse complement strand
ATAGGGATCAGACTCATATCCATGACCTCATTTCTATATGAACTCTTGCTTCATTACTAAAATAACATGGTTTAAGGGCGAATGCAAAATCCCCTTCCATTCATTGTAACATGAACGCCTAAGCAATGTCATTCCAGCGTACTATTCACTCTATGTAGTTGTGTTCCAATCCATGCAATTTGAACAAAGCTGTGCAGATAATTAGCCTCGCCGGAACAAGCGAATTTTCCGCACCGCGCGCAGCTCCCAGCGCGGTGCGAAGTCAAGCATGCCGCTGCTGAATTGTGCTCTAATACTAAAAGAAAGGCACGCTTGGGTATACGTGCCTTTTCTTATGACATTAGTGTTGTCAAGCTTTAAGCTACTGGCGCAACTTGCTTGCTGTTCTCCACCAAGAATTCAACTGTTTTCTTAATCGTCAATTCGCTCTTCAAGCTGTCCAAGTTGCCATTGGCGCTAAGAATGGAACGAATCTCATCGAGGGAGCGCTGGTATTGCTCAGCCATCTTCTCCAGCTCTGCAGTCAATTCCTCTTCAGTGGCTTCGATGTTCTCAGCTTTGCTGATTGCTTCAAGAACAAGGTTGTTGCGAACGCGCTTCTCCGCATCGCCCTTCATTTGATCCTTAAGCGCTTCTTCATTCTGTCCGGAGAATTGGAAGTACATCTCCAGGTTCATACCTTGCATTTGCAAACGATTAGCGAAATCCTTGTACATTTGCTCTTGCTCGGTTTCGACCATGGAAGCAGGAATTTCAACAGATGAAGACTCAGCTGCTTTTTCTACAACTGCTGTCTCGATCTCTTGTTGATTGGCTTTGGTCTTGCGATCTAACAAGCGCTTCTCGATATCTTGCTTAAACTCGTCCAGTGTGTCGAATTCACTCACATCTTTGGCGAATTCATCGTCAAGCTCCGGCAAGTTCTTGCGTTTGATGTCGTGCAGCTTAATCTTGAATACAGCGGCTTTCCCCTTGAGATCTTCCGAGTGATAATTCTCTGGGAAGTTAACCTCAATGTCCTTCTCGTCGCCTGCACTCAAGCCTACTACCTGCTCTTCGAACCCAGGAATGAAGCTGCCGGATCCAAGCTCAAGGGAATACTTCTCGGATTTGCCGCCTTCGAAAGCTTCACCGTCAACATATCCGTCAAAGTCCAGAACAACCGTATCGCCATTCTCAGCTGCGCCTTCTTCAACAACAGTAAGCTCAGCATGACGCTGTTGAAGACGCTCTAACTCAGCTTGAATCTCTTCTGCTGTAACTTCACTTGTCTTCTCAGGAACTTCGATTCCTTTGTATTCGCCAAGCTCCACTTCAGGCTTCACTGCAACTGTAGCTGTGAACTTAAGGGCTTGTCCCTTGGCAAAAACCTGCACGTCCACTTCAGGACGGTCAACTGGAATAATCTCATGTTCTTGAATGGCTTCCATGTAAGCTTCAGGCAAGATGATATCAAGTGCATCCTGGTACAAGCTTTCAACTCCGAATTTGGCTTCGAAAATACCGCGAGGTACTTTACCCTTACGGAATCCTGGAACGTTAATCTTTGCTGCAACCTTCTTAAACGCCTTGTCCAAGGCCAAAGCTACTTGATCTGCGTCAACCTCGATTTGAAGTTGTACTTTGTTCTTCTCTATTTTTTCCCAGCTAGCTGCCATTTATGCTTTCCCCTCCAGAAATTAACCGATACAAAGTAAAAGCGCCCGGCCAGTCCGACCTGACACCAGAACAATGTCCATTTTATAACCATTATATTATATCACAAAAAACATCGGAATCAAGGAATTCTTGACAGGAATTGTTGAAACATCTGCTCACATTGTGTCAGTTGTCAGCCGGTGCCGTTACAGTAAGGAATAATTTCATCACCTGACAGGCCTTCTGCCAAGCCTTGAATTGCTCATCCTCGATACCGAATATCTCGCGGGTCTCAGCTTCGTCGCTAAGCGCGAACATAGTTTCAAGAAGCGTATGATGAAGAGCCGCAGCCCATATATCAAGGACTCTCCCATTCATTCTGATGATATCCCGATAGATGGAAGTTCCATAGATAAAGGCCAAGAAATCATTCCAGGTCTGTTCGACAAAATACGCAAGCGCAGGCTGATTCACTTCATTCACTTCTAATACCCGCTTGCGAATCGTGCCGATCTGCTGCGGAAATTCGTCGAAATTCAGCGGCGTCTCCGCCACGTCAAGCTCCACGGTCTGCCCTAGCTTATGCAGCATGAGTCGACCCGAGTCACCTCTTGCCTTCAAGACCTGAAGCGCTTTGAATTGTACAACCGGATGAATTCTTGTGTTCTCCAGCCACTCTCGTAGAACGCGCTTGATTCGACTATGCTCGGCATGAAGGAGCTGCTCAAGCGCTAACAGCTGCTTGTCCGGTGAATCTGTCTGAACGAGGGAATCAAGCAATTTCACGGCATACTGTGAGTCCTCGGCAGTCTTCAGCCACACTCTTCGTTTGAACAAGTCCGCTTCGGATTCCTCATCCTCATCCTCATCCTCCTCATCAACCGGGTCCGCAGCATTATCCTTGCTTCCAGCTTGAGGCGAAGCTGTGCCACCTGCTTCTGGGAATGTGTTCTCCAGCCATTCAAGCAGGGCCACCCACTCCTCCTTCGAGTCATCATCTTCATGGCGGCATTGAAGCAAGAATTTCAGAACCCCGACTGCTTCGCTATAACGTTCAGTCTCAAGCATTCGGGTTAATTCAATTTGGTAGTAGTCAATCGTTTTGGGGAATAGGAATACATTACTCTCCGTGATGGAAGTCACCTCCCGGCATTGTCGAATATTAGCGAAAATAAGCCTGTTTATATTCCATATATTGTAGCAGATTCGGCACAATAATACGCAATCCTGCTGCGTATTAATTTTGTTGCTATTCCCATATTCCTATGATATTATTATCAATGCTTGTTCTGCAAGGTTATCATGCGGGTGTAGTTCAGTGGCAGAACGCCAGCTTCCCAAGCTTGAGGCGAGGGTTCGATTCCCTTCACCCGCTTACAATGAAAGTTTTCGAGTAAAGCCTTGTGATCAAGGCTTTTTTTGTTATAACAAGAAACATTATTTTGAAACAACTTCATAATTCAATCGTAAATTATTATGAAGGAGATGATCATGATGATAATTATTTTTTATATTGTTTTTGTACTGATTGCAGTACTTAACATTTTCAATCCCAGACTCGGTTGGTATATGAGATATGGTTGGATGGTAAAAGGAGATTCCGAGCCCAGTGACGCTTACCTTCTAATGAGTCGGATCAGCAGTATTATTATTTTGATTGTCTTTTTCTGTGTCGCCGTTCCTCTCCTCTTTAACTAAGCACCTCATATGGTGGGAAGTATGAATACTAACAAAAATAATGGCCTTGCTATATCCATTTGTTTCGGGTATAATCAATTTCTGTTGGATGCAGAGCTTGAGTTTCAAGCTTGTGATGAGGGTGCGATTTCCTTCAGCCGCTCCAGAGCTTTACTTAATATGACCCAGTAGCTCAGCTGGATAGAGCAACGGCCTTCTAAGCCGTCGGTCGGGAGTTCGAATCTCTTCTGGGTCGTACACCAACAAGCATGGACCAATCGGTTCATGCTTGTTTTTTTGCGGATACTGCGGCAGCTGGGTCTGATCTTTAATTAATCCTTAAGAAACACATAATAATTCTTAAGATCGCATCCGGAATGCTTACATATGAAGCAAACTGTTTTATAGTTAATAGTGGAACCAGATTCGCCGAAAGGAGTTTTGCTAATGAGTTATAACATTCTGGTTGTAGACGATGACCGGGAAATTGCCCAGCTTATTAATATTTATTTGAAGAATGAAGGGTATATGACGAAGCTGGCCGCAAACGGACGTGAGGCGCTGGAGCTGTTCCAGGCAGAGCCGTTCCATCTCGTTGTCTTGGACCTGATGATGCCTGAAATAGATGGTCTTGAAGTGTGCCGCAGCATTCGCAAGCATCAGAACGTGCCCATTCTCATTGTAAGCGCAAAAGCTGAAGATATGGACCGAATTACAGGACTAATGACAGGTGCGGATGATTATGTTGTGAAGCCGTTTAATCCTCTCGAGCTTACACTGCGGGTCAAGTCCCTGCTTCGACGTGCATACAATGATAAACCAAATGCTGATGATTTCCTGGAAGAGAGTGATGTAATCCGCTTGGGGAATCTTGAGATCAATAAATTCAATCATTCCGCTGAAGTGAATGGCCGGCCCCTCGCGCTAACCTCGAAGGAGTTCGGGATTTTACATTTGTTAGCTCTTCATCCTGGCAGAGTATTCAGTGCGGAGGACATTTTCCGCCAGGTATGGAAGGAGAAATATTTTGACGCGAACAACACGGTGATGGTGCATATCAGTAATTTGCGGGACAAGCTGGAACAGGAGCTGGGGGAGAAGCTTATCTCCACGGTATGGGGGGTTGGGTACAAAATTGAGAGCTAACCTGATGAGCCGGATGGTCTTTCGTTTAGTCGGTCAAATTATTCTTAGTGCTCTCCTCATGATACCCGCTACCAGTGTTACGCTGTTGGTGATAGATGTAGTATCAAGAGATATTTCAGTATTACGAAGCTTCCTGAGAAACGTTGTTAGTTTATCCGGTGATACGCCCCCTTTTGTCGGGTTATGCTTCATATATTTTATCCTACTGATGATTGTGCTCAATTGGCGCCGATTCAGGTCCTTTTCCAAGCTTGGATATACGGTCCAGCATATTGCCGAAGGGAATTTGGATGTCAAAATCAACATACCAGAACGCAACGAAGTAGGCGAGCTCGCAGCAGATCTGAATCAAATTCTGGCTCAACTGAAGCAATCGCTCGAGGACGAAAGGCTGGCGGAGCAAAGTAAAAATGAGCTGGTAACGAATGTTTCACACGATCTGAGGACTCCCTTAACCTCAATCCTGGGTTACTTGGCCTTAGTCGATGAAGATCGTTACCGGGACGAGGTGGAGCTGAGACACTATGTACAGATTGCCTACGCCAAATCACAGCGCTTGCATGTTCTGATACAGGATTTGTTCGAGTTCACCAGACTGCGCCACGATGCGATCCCTCTACTCAGAAAGCCCGTGAATACGGTCGAAATGATGTCACAGATGCTGATGCATTACAGGCTGCCGCTGCGCAAGGTAGGGATGTCTGGTCATCTGATCACAAGTGAGACGGATTTGACGATCACAGGCGATGCGGACAAGCTGTTTCGCGTATTCGATAATTTGTTCAGCAATGCGATGGTCTATGGTCAAGAGGGACACAAGCTGGACACGGTCGTTCGCAGGGATGGCGTATGGGCTGTTATCGAAGTCGTTAATTATGGCTCGGCTATTCCATCTATAGATCTCCCCCATCTTTTCGAGAGATTTTACCGGGTGGATCGCTCCAGAAATGAACATACGGGCGGCTCCGGGCTTGGCCTGGCTATCTCCAAGAGCATAGTCGAGAGACATGGCGGCAATATTCATGCTGAGAGCGACCAGAATCGTACAAGCTTCATAGTGCGCTTGCCGATCTCCTCCTCTGCTTCCGGAACCTGATCATGTACCTTTGAGTTCTTAAGAAAAATCTGACTGGGAGTTCACCAGTCAGGTCCTTGGCGGTTGAGTTCAGTAAGGCGCATGGAAGGGCTGGCAGGCGGGCTCCGAGCTTATGCTTACGATGTAGTTTTCTTCGAAAACTTTCGGCTGTTGTCCTTGGGTTCCTTTGATTATATTTTTTAGAGGTTGGAACCCAAAGACAAAGGCGAACACTTCGTTTCTCCGCTCCACCTGCCTGCCCTTTTTCTTCGACTTGGATGAGGGAGTTACGCTCTCCTTGCGCTCTGCATCCGCTTGATCGGGCGCACATCTTCTATCCGATATTCGCACCCCTGCACTCCTTTGTAATACTCCGGATA
>JARBUQ010000314.1 GCA_029239545.1 Paenibacillus sp. | reverse complement strand
CAGCTGGTGGCCTGTTGCTTACACCTTATCAGGCATATGGCGGGAGGCTGGCTGGGGCACGATTCTTTATCTGGCTGCAATGGCCTCGATTGATCCGCAGTTGTATGAGGCCGCCAAGATGGACGGCGCTTCGAAACTGCGTCAGATTTGGCATATTACATTGCCCGGCATTCGCAGTACAATCGCTATCCTGCTCGTCCTACGCATGGGGCACATGATGGATGTGGGGCTTGAGCAGACACTGGTGCTGCAGAATATGTCTGTCTTGGATGTTGCGGATGTAATTAGTACATACGTGTACCGTGTTGGTTTGCAGAATATGAATTACAGCTATACGACGGCTTTAGGCTTGTTCCAATCTGCAGTTGGGTTGATACTGGTCGTAGGCGTAAACAGATTGACTCGAGCGTTCGGAGAACGGGGGTTATGGTAAGCGATGCAAAGTTTATATAAAAAGCAATCCCTTTTATCCCGCTTTGGGACGTCAGCTAATTATGCGATTCTCGGCTTTCTTTCGTTAATTGCCTTATACCCGTTCTGGTATGAGGTTGTATCGTCCTTCAGCAGCAGCAGGGCTATAACAGCGGGTGAGGTGACATTGTGGCCGGTCGAATTCAATGCGGAGGCCTATAAGCGACTTTTCCAGGATGGGCAGCTCTTTGTAGCGATGGGCAATACGGTGCTGGTAACCATTGTTGGCACCGTACTCAATATGACACTTACCTTACTGGCCGCTTATCCGCTTTCCAGACGAAGACTGATGGGACGTAATGGGCTGCTCATATTCATCACCTTCACCATGTTGTTCGTTTCGGGCGTAATCCCGAACTTTATACTAGTTAAATCATTAGGACTTATGGATACCTATTGGGCGCTTTGGCTTCCCTCATTAATCAGTACGTACAACATGTTTGTGATGAAAACGTTCATGGAAGGTTTACCGGAGGAAGTGGAGGAATCAGCGTCGATCGACGGCGCAGGGGATTGGCGAATTCTGGTTCAAATCATTTTACCGCTATGCAAACCGATCATAGCTGCCATTTCACTCTTTTATGCCGTAGGCTGGTGGAACTCTTACTTCAATGTCTTACTGTACATTACCAAAACAACCAAGCAGACCTTGACGCTCAAGCTCTATCAAATGATCCTGCAGGTGGATCAGAATCTACTGGATCAAGGAGCCGGAAGCGAGGGTATTGCAGAGATAACGCTTACTCCCGAAGGGATTAAAGCGGCAGCGATTGTCATTGCAGTCACGCCCATTCTGGTCGTGTACCCGTTCTTGCAGAAGCATTTTGTCAAAGGCGTCTTGATTGGATCGGTCAAAGGCTGATATCTCGGGGCAACTAGTCCTTGATATATACCACACAATATTTAGGGGGATGGAACCATTGAAAATGACTAAACATGCGTGGAAACCAGTTCTTGCAGCAAGCTTGTCATTAGCAGTATTAGCCGCTTGCGGTTCTAATACGACCACAGAGGGTGGCAGTTCAGCAAAGCTTCAAGGAAGTGCAGCTGCGACGGCAACAGCGGCCGGTCCGAAGAAAGAAATCAGTATTTCCGCTTTTGATCGTGGGACAGTAGCCGCAGAGGAAGGCAGCTACGAGAGCAACCGTTGGACAAAGTGGATGAGTGAGAATTCACCGGCTAAGGTAACCTGGGTGCCGGTACCTCGTGCGCAGGCTCAACAAAAGCTGAGTACCCTCGTGGCTTCCGGAAGCGCGCCTGATCTCATCTGGGAGTACGACCGTAACTATATTGCGCAATTGGCCAACCAAGGTGCCATACAACCAGTAGACGGTTTTATCGAGAAATATAGTACAACTTTGAAAAAGTATCTGCAGGAGCATCCTGAGCTCAAATCAGCATCGACGATTAACGGCAAAATGTATGCTGTTACCAGCAGTCGAAGCATAGAAGGGCTTGCCAATCATGGGATGTGGATTCGTCAAGATTGGCTGGATAAGCTGGGCTTGAAGGCGCCGACGACAACAGAAGAACTGATCGAGGTGGCCAAGAAATTTAAGGAAGCGGATCCGGACGGTAACGGTAAAGCAGATACAGTACCAATTGCGTTTAATGGCAACGGTGTACAAATCATTAGAGCGCTCTTTTTCGTGAATGAGAATCAATGGTATTTGGAGGAGGGCAAGCTCAAGTTTGGCAGAACGTTGGATCGTTATAAGGATTCCGTTGCCTATCAGAAATCATTGTTCGATCAAGGCTTGTTGGATAAAGAATATATTACGGATAGCAACTTCCAGCGCGCGCGTCAAATGTTGACTACTGGCAAGGCAGGTATTTATTTTGCTGGTTGGGATATTCAGAACGAATTCATGGATCTCAAGAAGAACGTACCGGATGCCAAGATGGTTCCATTGGAACCAGTAGCTAGTAAATATGGAAAAAACGGCTTGTATCAGGAGCTTCCGGCGAATATTCTGGTAGCCTTTAACAGTAAAATGAAAGAGGATAAAATCGAATCAGCCGTTAAATTCCTCGATTGGATGATGGAGAAAGGCGATATGTCGATGAAGTTCGGCGAGGAAAACGTCCATCACAAGCTAGTGGATGGTGTGATTCCGCAAAAAATCGACGCTGATAAATTCCGTAAGGAAGTTGGCTACGCTGCTGAGTATGCGATTGTAACTGATTTCAGCCTGAAAGCCGAGTGGTTCCCGACCATGGCTGCTCAGGATGCGCTCTCCCAGGAATATGCCAAATTGAAAACACAGTCGCTAGGTGTGGCACTCAAAAACAAATATCGCAGAGACATAGCCTTTAGCCCGGATATTCCGGAAGTAAGCCAATTGATCGCCACGTTCCATCCGATTGCTACGCAAATCGAGGTAAAAGCCGTAACTGGAGGCGGTGCATTAACCCCAGAGGCTGCAATGGAAGAGGCACGTAAAGAGTGGAAGCGTCTTGGTGGAGATAATGTTGAGAAGCTTGCACAAGAGTGGTATGAGAAGAATAAAGAGTTCTTGAAATAATCAGTGCACGCCCAATATATATAACTGAATTTGCGGGAAGGCGGCTTGCTTGAAGCGTAGGCTGACCTTCCCGTCGTTATTCTACAAACCCAATGGGAGGGATTGTTCAGCATGAGCGTAAATGAGACTATTCTTGATCACAAAGCACTTTTGATAAAAGCAATCAAAGCCAAAGAAAGTGAGTATGATTCTCAGGTTTGTATGCTTCGTCGTCCTTTTCATAGCCCGGGGTATCATACCACGCTTACGGCGAAGGATCACCCAACGACTCATCCGACTTATCAATCGCTGCTCTATGCGGTTGGCTTGCTAAATACGGAAATGAAGGAATATGAACAAAGGGCCTATGATATCATTGGCCGCCTGTTATCCTTGCAGGATCGCAATCCGCTAAGTGATACTTACGGGATATGGCCTTGGTTTTACGAAGAGCCGCTTACACAGATGGCTCCTCCTGATTGGAACTGGGCGGACTTTTGCGGCAAGGAGCTGCTTCTTGCTGTACTGCGTCACGGTCATAAGATGCCTGAAGTGCTGAAAGATCAGATCCGAGAATCGGTAAGCTTTGCATGCGACGCAATCATCAAACGGAATGTAGGACCCCACTATACGAATATTGCGATTATGGGGGCATTTGTGACCTTGATTGCAGGTAGGGTGTATGATCGGAAGGATTATGCTGATTATGGGCTGGAAAGGCTAGAGAAGCTGCAGCAATATACAGCCAATCTAGGGACCTTCCAAGAATTCAACAGCCCGACCTATTCTGTCATTGCCATTGTGGAGCTGTCCAAAATTCGCGAGTATTCTCTCAATTCTCGTGCGAAGGACATAACCACCGAATTGTTAGACATGGTCTGGCGAATGGTGGTGGAGCATTATCATCCGGTCTCCCAGCAATGGGCTGGTCCGCATAGCCGCAGCTATAGTACTTTACTGACGAATAAGGCTAAGTCTTTCCTGCAAGTGGCTACCGATAGTAGGCTGGTTTTCTTTGCCTCTGAGGATTTGGATTATGATGCAGAGTGGTATGGCAGCGGAATCCAATGTCCTAAACAGTACGTTGAGCAATTTGCCCGAGTAGAGGTACGTGATCTTAGGCAGCCTTATTACCGCAATGAGGAGACCGGATTCGTGAAATGGGCGGAGACTTACATCACGCCGCAGTATGCGATCGGAGTGTTTAGGAAAGAGATCATGTGGAATCAAACAAGAGGGATGGTCGCTTATTTCGATAATGGCGGGCAGCCCACTTATTTGCAAATGCGCTGCTTACATGATGGATATGATTATTGCTCGGCTGTTCTCAATGTTGCAGCGAGCCGCAACCAACTGCTGTTAGGTGTAAACTTTCTAACGAACGGTGGGGATACACATCCGAATTTGGATCGTATTCAAGGCCGTATAGAGGCGACTGATTTCCGGATTCGCATGGAATTTGGAGGTTGCTTGGAGCGAATGAGCATTGAGCAGGAAGGTGCTGTAGCACAAGTGCAGATCAATGGACTGCCTCTGCGTTTTGAAAGCTTATATGCTGCCTTTGAGGGTGATGGAGAGAACCATTTGAACTATGGTGAAAAAAACGTATCCTCCGCTACCGCCGGTTGGAACTGGGAATGGAGCAAACAGGGAGACATCTATGGACTAGATCTAGTTATTTACGCAGGCGAGCGGCAAACGATAGACTTCCAAGCTATGGACAAAGCTGCGTTTTTATTCTCGTTAGCTATAGGTGACTCGGTGAAGGAATTGCCTCTGATTGTCATTGAAGAAGAAGCGGAGCACGTGACAGCAAGGCGAGATGATAATCGTGCGGACAGCTTGCAGCAACAGCTGTCGATTTCCTTGAAGCCGAATGACAAGCATCCTAACTAAATGAAGCAAAAAAAAAGGAGCTCGCCAATTAAATGGCGGTCTCCTTCCTTTTTTCAATCATTTCTGAGAGCAGCATTAGCACTAGCCCCTGTCCATAAAGCGTTGGATAACATGGGATTGAGTTATAAGCTTCAATCGTTGGCATAACAGGTGTTCCGCCTGATACGCCAATTACTTCCCCGTTTGGCAAAACCTTTGATAGAATAGATTCAGCGGCGCGATAGGCTGCCTCTTTGCTGGATGGGTCCAGCAAACCGCGTTTCACGGCTAGTAGAATGCCGCAAGCGATACCGGCGCTGCCTGAAGTCTCCGGATAGTAATCAGGTTGATCCATGACAGTGGTCCATAGACCATCTGCTTGTTGATAATTGATAAGCCCATGCATCATAGCGCGGTAACGCTCTAAAGTTTCTTCGGGCACTTCGGTGATGCCCTCAAGTTCTTGCAGGATCATCGGCGTTGCGACTGCGATCCATGCGTTAGCTCTCGTCCAGCGCGCAGCAGACATATGATCCTGCGCGATGCAGTTCCAACCGTGGAACAGCACACCTGATCTGTCGTCCTGAAGCAGTCGCAAGTGGAGGTCAAGCTGATTGACAGCTTCCTGGGCATAGGCGGTTTCACCGGTAAGGCGGGCAAGACGCGCTAGGAATAGATCGGCCATGAAGATCGTGTCTGCCCATACCTGCTCGGGGAAGCTGGCATTTTCGGTGACGGTATGCTCAAACGCGCCTTCCCTTGTACGGGGAGCTTCAGTTAGCATCCACTTCCCGATGCGCTCGGCAGTTTCCAGAAAGACGGGGTCCTTCGTGTGACCGTAAAGAGCAGGGAATATGGCGAAGGGAGCCATGGAGTTAATGACCTTCAGATGCTCCGATTTATGCATGTTTTGGCGTGCCCATGAGGTCAAATGATTCAGGATCTCCTGTTGTTGCGTGCTTTCATAATAGGCTAATATCGATATGACGCCGACGCCGGGAACCCAGTCCCAGTGATGAATATCCAAG
>JARBUQ010000009.1 GCA_029239545.1 Paenibacillus sp. | reverse complement strand
GATTGATAGGCCTTGTAGGGTCCCCAATCGCCTCCAACCTGCACGATACCGTGCCCGACGGGGCATGAGTTGCTTGCATTCATGAAATCTGTGTTGCCTGACCAGAAGGTGCCGATAACCGGCTTGCCCAGATACATCGCCTCAGCCAGACCAAGTCCAAAGCCTTCAGAGCGATGCAAGGAAACGAAGCTGTCCGTGCAATTAAGCAGAGCATTTACTTCATCCCGTGACATCGTTCGATCTAGAATATAAATGTTGTCATGACCCCTTATAAGCTCATGAAGCCGTTCAAGATCTCCCGGATTCGCATTGGAGTGGTTCAGCTTCACTACCAGACCGACCGAGGGATCATTAACATCAAAAGCAAGCTTGAACGCCTCAATGGCCCCTTGCGGGTTTTTACGACGCTGGTAGCTGTGGGTGTCATACATGGAAAAGAACAAGAAGCGATCTGAAGGTAATCCAAAAGAATCGCGGTTCATCTCAGCAGGATAACTAACCTCGATTCCATGCGGAATACGAATTACCGGGACGGGCGATTTCTTTGCTATACTGTCGACGACAAAGCTTGAAGGAGCCCATACCTCTTGCACGAATTCGAAACCGTCGCAAAATTCATCCGGAAAATCCGGCAGCTCCCAATGCCAATAACCAATGTTATAGCGGCGTTCGAACAGTCCCTGACCAAAATGGTGGTGCACCGAACGCATCGTATCTGCATTCATGTGAAATATGTTTACTCTGAAATCCGGGTGTTCGACTTCCTTCTCTGCCCAAGTGAGATCTTCCATCCGAATGTTAGTAACCGGGAAATTCAGTATGTCAAACGGAATATCACTGGCCGTGAGTGACTTGGCGGCAAGCCGGCTGGACTCGCCGATTCCCATTTCTGCACGGATAAATCCGACTATATTAATCCCTTTGCGGTATCCCGGCTCTTCTTCCGGCGCAGCAGCTTCTGCTTCTGGCGCGGCAATTTCTTCTTCAGGCACAGAAATGGCCTCAATGATTCTGTGTCTCCTGCGTCTGGCGCGCAAGTTTTTTCGGGAGCCTTTTCTACGAAAGCGCCTCAATCTCCACTTTCCTTTACGCTTATGCCTAAGCCTTGCCAAACCTCGTTTTTTTATCTTGAATTTCAGCTTGTAAGTCCGCTTTTTCTTCGCCTTCTTCGCTGTCTTCTTGGTTACAGACCTGCGTGTTGCTTTTATGACGCGAACTTTCAACCCCGCCTTCTTCCTCCGCAAGATTCGTGAGGCGCTTGTCATAAATCCCACCCTTTCTATAGTGTGATGGTGAATAATAACGATTAGACCCGCGCTCTCCAGTAGTTCAGAAGATCCTCCATCGTCTGTTCGAACGGGATTTCCGGCTTCCATCCGGTTTTCTGATGAAACATCGTGTAATCCCCCAACAAAATTTCTACATCGGACGGTCGCAGGCGAGCAGGATCCTCCTTCACTTCAATCTTGATCGAACTGAAAGACAATAACAGATCGAGCATTTCCTGAATCGTGTAACATTTGCCGGAAGCAATATTGTAGGTTTCTCCAGCCGTCCCCTTTTCAAGAGCCAGCCAATAGGCGCGTACGACATCCCGTACATCGGTGAAATCCCGCTTCGCTTCCAAATTGCCTACATGCAGAACCGGATCCTTCTTGCCCTTCTCAATCTCGGCTATTTGCTTGGAGAAGTTGGAGGTGACGAAGTTCTCGCCTCTTCTTGGACCGGTATGATTGAATGTCCTTGTAGGGATAATGTGCAAACCGTAGCTTTTGAAGTACTGATAGCCCAAATATTCCTGGCAAACCTTGCTTACTGCATAGGGACTGAGCGGTCGCAAAGGATTCGTTTCCTTTATAGGCACCTCGTCCGGCTCAACATGACCATATTCCTCACTGGAGCAGGCTAATTGAATTTTGCAGTCCAGCTCAAACCGCCTTACCGCTTCCAGAATGTTAACTTGGCCCGCTATATTATTGTGAATGGTGTCCATCGGGGAATTCCATGAGGTAGGAACAAAGCTCTGTGCTGCCAAATGAAAAATCAGATCAGGCTTCGCTTCCTGAATGAGATGTTCTACTGAGAACGGGTCCCGCAGCTCGCACTCTGTCAACTGGATGTCCTTCAGATGTTTAATATGATCCATTCGGCTCCGGTGTCGGATAGTACCGGTCACTTCCACGTTGTTCTCTAGCAGGAACTCCGCCATGTGACTCCCGACAAATCCGGAAATACCAGTTACTAAAGCTTTCATACGGTTAATGTCCCCTTTCCAATAGTTCAATCTCTTTAAGCACATTCTTGATTTGCTGCTCCTGGGATTTGTGGCACACTAACAGTCCGTTCTCGGTAGATACGATAATAAGATCCTCCACCCCGATCACTACGGCCTTGCCATGATCCAGGAAAATGATATTCGTCTTAGCGGCATAGGGGTAGGCTGAGCCGGCTCCCTGTAAGATGTTTCCATCCTTGTCATGAGCATGAATGCGCTCGAGTGAAGTCCAAAGTCCCACATCATCCCATTCAAATTGCACTGGAATTGTGTAGATCGTTTCTGCCTTCTCCAGGATGGCGTAATCTACAGAAACCTTGGGTAAGCTCGCATATGCTTGAATCAATTGGTCCTTCGGGAGCGTTAATACAGTCCACAGCTCCTGCTGATGCTGCTTCATATAATAAGCAATCGTTGAAGGCTTCCAGATACAAATTCCGCTGTTCCAATACACATGTTTCTGCTGCACCAACTGTTCTGCTTTGAAAAGCGAGGGCTTCTCGATAAAGGCGCTTACCCTCAAAATCCCGTGGTCAAGACTGCGTTCCTCAGCCTGAATATAACCAAAAGCAGTCTCCGGTCTGGTCGGAGTAATACCAAGCGTTACAATGGTTCGCTGCTCAAGTGCAGCTTGTTCGGCTTGATGAAGTGAATCAATCAGAGCTTTACTATCGGGAATATATTGATCCGATGGTGTGGTGACAATGACCTCATCGTCATCTGCATCCAGAAAATATCTGGCCGTAAGCCCAACACACGGCCCCGTATCCCGCTGATCTGGCTCTAAAAGAAGCTGAGCATCGGCCAGCTTCGGAAGCTGCTCCTGTACGAGATGCTTGTAGTTGGCTGACGTAATGACGTATACGGACGACGGAGGGAGCCACTCGCAAAACCGCCGATATGTCTCTTGGATCATCGTCTCCTCGGAAGTGAGGGCCAGGAACTGTTTGGGTCTCGAAGGAATGCTTCGAGGCCAAAACCGGGTCCCTACTCCCCCGGCCATGATGACAATTTTCACCGAATCCCCTCCTACCCTGTTAGTGCGACAAAAGGATATGTCATGTATATTCTATGCTCCTGCTGGTGGACGTACATGGACAGTTCTCCCCTCCAGCCGAAATTGGCGTTTGACCTATACAGCATTCTCATTTCTTGAGATACATGTCCAATCCAATCGGTCGAGAGTTTCATATTCATAGAGAGGAGTACTAGTTTCAGATAGGAGAGGATCCCCATCGCTGATACGAGAATGAAACGAATATACTTATCTCCGCCTCATCTCGGGGAGCTGGAGCGAGCCATGGTCGAAGAAGCATTGCAGGATAACTGGATTGCACCAGTCGGTCCGCATGTAGATCGCTTTGAGGAGGAAGTCGCCCGTTACGTGGGTTCTGCCGGAGCAACTGCGCTGAGCTCCGGAACGTCTGCACTGCATCTTGCTCTCAAACTGCTCGGAGTTCAGGCTGGAGATACTGTATTCTGCTCTACGCTTACTTTCGTGGCCAGCGCGAATCCTATTCTGTATGAAGGAGCGCAGCCTGTCTTCATTGATTCAGAACCCGCTTCATGGAATATGTCCCCTGCTGCGTTGAAGCGAGCTTGTGAACAGGCAGAGCTCAAGCATTGCTTGCCTAAGGCAGTTATAGTGGTCAGTCTCTATGGACAATGCGCTGACATGGAAGCTTTGCTTGCCATTTGTGAGCATTACGAGATTCCCTTAATAGAAGATGCAGCAGAATCATTAGGAGCCACTTATAAGGCAAAGGCAAGCGGGACGTTCGGGAAGCTCGGGGTTTACTCCTTTAACGGCAATAAAATCATTACAACATCAGGCGGCGGCATGTTAGTCTCCGATGACCAAGCTCTCCTTGAGCAAGCACGTTTTCTCGCCACGCAAGCGCGTGATCCAGCCTTGCATTATGAGCACAGCCGAATCGGCTACAATTACCGCTTAAGCAACATTCTGGCAGGAATCGGCCGAGCGCAGCTGCAAGTGCTGGATGCACGGGTTGAGGCCCGTCGTAAAGTGTTCACCCGCTATTTCGAGCAGCTGTCCGGTTTCGAAGGAATAGAATTCGCACCCGAGGCTCCCTATAATCATTCCACTCGTTGGCTCACTGCTTTCACTGTTGATTGTGATAAGGCAGGAGTTACGGCGCTGCAAATCATTGAAGCCTTAGCGGAAAGAAACATTGAAGCGCGACCCGTCTGGAAGCCCATGCATCTTCAACCCTTATTCAAAACGAGCAGCTATTACCCTCACAAGGAGCAAGAAAGCGTATCAGACCGGTTGTTCCGTACAGGAATTTGCGTGCCGTCCGGTTCGAGCTTGACTGAAGTTGATCAAGATCGAGTTATTGCTGCCGTTCAAGCGGCATTGCTTCATACTTCAAGCTAATTGGAGGGGAGAACGATGATAAACCTTGTTAATGTGGAGCAATTGATGGATCGACAGCCTGCTGCGATAGATCGCCCGGAGATCGCCGCTTATGTAACGAATCGAGTTGTAATGGTTACTGGAGCTGGGGGATCGATCGGTTCGGAATTATGCAGACATATCGCTCTGTTTCAACCGAAGCTGTTAGTGATGGTCGATCATGAAGAAAACGGTATTTATACAATTGACCTGGAGCTTGCCCGAATTCATCCGCTTACTGCAAGGCAGCCGATCATTGCCGATATTCGCAATCACAAGCGGATGAAGGATATATTCAGTGCTTTCCTGCCTTCGATTGTGTTCCATGCTGCTGCTCACAAGCATGTTCCATTGATGGAGCTGAACTGCGCCGAGGCCGTGACGAACAACATATTCGGTACACGCAATATTATTGAACTCGCCCATCATTTCGAAGCTGACAAGGTCGTATTCATCTCTACGGATAAGACAGTGAAACCCTCCAGCATTATGGGAGCTACGAAGCGAATATCCGAAATGCTTGTCCAAGCTAAAAATGAGAGCAGCCACACGAAGTTCAGCATTGTCCGATTCGGCAATGTATTAGGAAGTCGAGGAAGCTTCATTCCACTGTTTCAACAGCAAATTCTGGCAGGTGGTCCTATTACCGTCACACACCGCGAAATGGTGCGTTATTTGATGACGATACGCGAGGCCGTGCAATTAGTCATGCAGGCTGGCGCATTCGCTCAAGGGGGGGAAATATTCGTGCTTGATATGGGTCAGCCCGTTCGAATCACTGAGCTTGCTGAACGACTGATTCGTTTATATAACCTGGAGCCGCATAAGGACATCGCTATCGTATATATCGGGATCCGCCCGGGAGAGAAACTCGTGGAGGAGCTGTTAACTCATGAGGAAGGAATCCGGGCAACCAAACACGACCGGATCTGGATCTGCAACGCTCGGGAATTCACGAATAAGGAGCAGCTGTACCAATGGCTGAACAAGCTCGAGAACATGATTGAGCAGGACAACGATCTTACCTCTGCGGCTGCAATCAAAGCTCTGTTCCAGCAGCTTCTGCCCCATTTCCCTTCACAGGATTCGGTTAATCCAATTTCATAAAGAAAGGTGAAGGTGCTGACATATGGAAAGTCTGAAGAAATTTGAACAATGGATGCATTCCCATAATCACAATAAGATGGTGCTTATCATAGGAGCAGGCAGTCTGGGTCTGCTTACGCTTGATATTCTCATAGCTAACAAGGAGACAGCGTCTATCGCTTTTCTTGACGATCAGGAAGTGTCCATCGGCCAGCATATCCATGGGTATCCTGTCTTCGGTCCGATAGCAGCTATAATAGTGCATCTGTCTCGACTCCACCATACGAGCTTCATCATAGCCATCGCAGGCAACACCATCAGGAAGAAGCTGGCTGATGCCTATAGACCGCTTACTTTTATCAATGCTATTCATCCCCAAACCGTAATCTCGCCTTTCGCCACATTGGGTATCGGGAATATCGTACTGCCTGGCACGGTCATTGATCCTGATGTTCAGATCGGGAATCACACCATCATCAATAAATCCGTCTCCATTGGCCACAATTCGGTCCTGATGGACTGTTCTCAGGCTGCACATGGCGTGCGTATTGGAGGATTCAGCTGTTTGAAGCCAAGAGCATTCATCGGTCTCGGAGCCAGCCTGCTGCCGCATATTACGGTTGGAGAGGACGCCATTGTGGGAGCAGGAGCGGTTGTTACGCGCCATGTAGACAATAACCAGACCGTTGTAGGTGTGCCAGCCAAGCCTATCGCTAATGCCAAACCGTCAACAGGAGGACTGCCCTATGAACAAGCTGATCATTAACTTTGCCCCTACCGGGATGATTCCTACTAAAGAGATGACTCCTCATGTTCCAATAAGTCCGGAAGAGATCGTGGAGGAGGTGCTGCAATGTGCTGAGCTAGGAATCGCAATCGTTCATTTGCACGCCAGAGACCATACCGGTGCACCGACATATAAGAAAGAGGTGTACGCGGACATCCTCACGGGAATTCGTCGTCACAGACCAGACCTGATCATTGTCGCTTCTACAAGCGGGAGGAATTTCTCAAGCTTAGAGCAGAGATCCGACGTGCTCCAGCTAATAGATGAGAGCAAGCCGGATATGGCTAGTCTGACTTTAAGCTCGCTCAATTTCCCTGCTACCGCCAGTGTGAATAGTCCGGATATGATTATGCAGTTAGCCTTATTGATGAAGGAAAGAGGGATTAAACCGGAACTGGAAGTATTCGATCTGGGCATGATTAATTTTGCCAAATATATGATTCGCAAGGGAATTCTGGAGCCCCCTTACTATTTCAATATCCTTCTTGGGAACCTGGCCAGCGCTCAGGCCACACTAATGCATGCGGGAATGCTCATTAATGATTTGCCTTCTGACTCCTGCTTCGCCTTGACCGGGATCGGACAAACCCAGCAATCGATGAATGCGCTCGGCGTAATTATGGCGGATGGGGTCCGTGTAGGACTTGAGGATAATATATGGCTGGATCGGAGCAAAAACATTCTTGCCACAAATTCAGACCTCGTTCGACGAGTCACTGCTCTGGCCAAAGCCTATGATCGGCCGCTTGCTTCACCAATCGAAGTCCGAAAAACACTTAAGCTGCCTCCCGCAGCAGGAGGAATCCGTATATGAATAAAATCAAACTGCTGTATTTCACACAAGATTTGACTAACTTTACTTTTCAAAACCGGGAATATTTCAAGAAGGTGTTGGCCAAACACCCGGAGGTTGAGGTTTGTTTCGTGCAAAAGACAGGGGACATCCATCAAATCATAAACAACCTTCCGTTTACCCCACAGTTCATATATATAGATAACTTTCTAGAAGCCTTTTGCAATAAAATTAAAGGGCTGGACCAGATCACAATTCCCAAAGGAATTTTGCACACCGACCCCCAACGCAAAAGAAACTCATTCAAAAAATTTGTCAATAGAAATAAAATCAATTTGGTGTTTGCTTATTATCGGGACGCTTTTCTGACTTCCTTTCCCGGGTATAAGAATCGTTTCCGCTGGCTCCCCCACCATGCCTATCCCCCTGTTTTCAAGGATTATAAGTTCAAGAAAACGATCAATTATTTGATGATGGGCTCCAAATCGCACATGTACCCATTCCGTAAAGAAATGCTCACGGCAATGAGCCGGCTTCCGGGTTTTGTCCATCACTCTCATCCCGGGTATCGCATATTCTCCAAAACCGAACAGAAAAAGCTCATGCTGGGAAGCAACTATGCCCAGGAAATTAACAAAGCCAAGCTATTTATGACCGACGGTTCGATGTATCATTGTCCAGTGGGAAAATATTTTGAAATTCCTGCGTGCAACACTTTGCTCTTGGCAACTGGAATGCCTGAGCTGAAGGATTTGGGGTTCATTGATGGAGACACATTCGTAGAAATCAACAAAGACAATTTCGTTCGACTTGCAAAACACTATGCAAAAGACGATAAGGAAAGAGAGCGAATTGCGAGGAATGGCTATGAACTGATAAGGGGCAGACATACGACTGAGGCTCGTGTGCAGCAATTCGTGGATTACATTCGCGAGGCTGTTGAGAAATGTGAACAAGCTCGTTAGCTAAGCAGCCGTACCCGAGGCAAGCCAGAGCAGTACACAACAGCCCTCCCCGGCTATCATGGCCGATGAAGGGCTGTCTTGGTTCTGTCCTGTTGCTGCTTATTTTCTATGGGCCATTAGCCAATCTCCTACAGCTGCCGGATCCTGCTCCAATAGTTTGTACAGCTTGACCTCACTCTTCGTCAGGGCAACAATGTGTTTCGCTCGAAAGCTAAGCTCCCGGTTATCCGAATTCATCTTGATCTTGCTTGGAACAAGGAAGGCGCGGGAGCGAATCTCTATCTTGCAAGAATAGGTGTTTGGGGGAAGCGGAATTTCAACTGCAAACTTCCCTCTGCTTATCTCCATCGTACGGATTTTGCGGCCATTTAAGAGTATTTCCCATTGAAGCTTCCCAATCCCGGAATGCATTTCGGGCAGAAGATGCTCCCCTGTTACCAGAAGGCTCTCCAGCGGAATCCCTGCCTTCTCACCACCTTGGATGTCAACTGTCAGACGGGGAGGCACCCAGTTGTCCTCGTATCGGTTAGTCTGTCGAACCCGAGGCGTTGCCCCCAATACTTGAAAGGTCTTCAAGTGCTCCACCAACCAGGCCGGTCCTTCCGACATATGATGCGATATAAATTGAAACAACCAATGATTGGAAACTTTACCGTAGTTTTTAAGGCTGGTTCGTATGATTTCCGGCAATCCGACTGTGAAGTACTGCCTCACGCTCTTGGCTTCCTGATGAAGCCTCGAATTAGCTAACACCTCGTTAATGAAGCCGAACTTATGGGTTTTGCTGAGACGCATCCAAAGATCATAATCCATACAGAAATGCAAGGATTCATCGATAGGACCCGCTTGATCGAGAACTTTTTTACGCATAAATACAGCAGGCTGGCATAATGTACATACATTGTACAAGCGTGCGTTACTAATGGCGGGATCTACCGGGTACGCATACAGCTGTTTATTGTTTGCATCGGTATGGAAGGCTTTGCCGTATACTACACCGTACTTGGAATGTTTGGTCAACATATCGGTAGCTCTGCGAATAGCTCTGGGATGATACGTATCATCTGAATTTAACCAACCGATAATGTCCCCTTTGGCCATCTTCAAGCCTTTGTTGAGGGCATGCGATTGTCCGCGGTCCCGTTCGGATATATATCGGAAGTTCGGATATTGCTTAGCGTATTTCTCCAAAATTTTTACTGTGCCGTCCGTGGAGCCCCCATCTACAACAATATGCTCCAAATTCGGATATCCCTGTGACCACACACTCTCTATCGTCTCGCGAATATATTTGGCTTGCTGAAAGGAAGGCGTTATTACCGTGACAAGCGGTGTTTGGTGAGGAGAATCGTTTTGGCCCATTGCTCCTACACCTCTCCCGTCTTGTTCCCGGAGGCTTCGTACCATTCTATTACCTTACGAAGCCCTTCCTCCATAGGCGTTTGCGCTGTGAACCCGAATCGTTCAGCGGCACGTCTTACATCCAGTCGGCGGCGGGGCTGACCATTGGGTTTATCCGAATTCCAGACGATTTGTCCTTCATATCCAACTAGCCTGCTGATTGATTCGGCAAGGTCTTTTATCGATACTTCTTGACCTGAGCCTATATTAACGGGTTCCGAATCTTCGTAGCGCTCAGTTGCAAGTATAATCCCCTCTGCGGCGTCCTCCGCATAAATGAACTCTCGTGTAGGGCTTCCATCTCCCCACAAAGTAATAGAAGGGGAATGGCTGTTACGCGCTTCGAGGCATTTGCGTATCATTGCGGGGATCACGTGAGACGTCTCCAAATCAAAGTTATCCTCAGGCCCATACAGATTAACCGGCAGCAAATAAATCGAATTGAAGTCATATTGCTGTCGATACGCCTGCGATTGAACCAGCATCATCTTCTTGGCAAGACCATACGGAGCATTGGTCTCTTCCGGATAACCATTCCATAAGTCGCTTTCCTTGAATGGCACAGGAGTATGCTTAGGGTATGAGCAGATCGTTCCAATCGCAACGAACTTTTCTACACCGAACTGCCTGGACAGCTCCATAAGCTGAGTCCCCATCACAAGGTTGTCGTACAGAAATTTCCCAGGATTCACTTGATTTGCACCAATTCCCCCCACAACTGCAGCAAGATGAATAACAATTTCCGGATGACTAAGCTGGAATAATTTCTCTATATCCGCCTCTCTGCGCAAATCATAATCTTTACTGCGAGGCACTATGATGTCGCGACAACCGCGCTCTACTAGCTTTTTCACAACATGCTTCCCCAGAAACCCAGCTCCCCCGGTAACCATGACTCTTTTCTTGGATAAGTCCATGCTCTTCTTCCTCTCCTGATGGAATGGTCCATTGTATACGATATGTAAGGAGGAAGGGACACGTATAGACAAGTGCATGCCAATATGAAAAAAGTTGTCGTTCTTCGCGGTGAAGCTGAGCTGATCAACGATTGTTAACGCATGATTGGTTGAGATGTATTTGGCCAAGCACGATTGCAATGCTCACAGCAAAGACACCTGAAGAAAGGTTGGGAACATGGCCACCCCTTTTCTTACAAGTGTCTCAGCCTCTCGATTCATCTATCTCCAGACTAGCCTTGCATATAAGCTTGCTGGTAGCCTTCCTCGAACGCTTTGGAAAAGCCTTCATCGAAGCCCTGATTATAGCCTTGATTGAAGCCTTGATCGTAGGTTTCCTTCTGTGGATTAACCGGACTTCTGCTTCCCCTCTTTGCGAGCGTTTTGGCCCCGCGCTGCTTGCGCTTGCCGCGAGTCAAACGCCGCTTCTTGCCTCCAGAGTAAGCTTTGCGTACAGCTCGGCTCCCTTTCTTTTTGCGTTTAAGCATAGCTATATCCCTCCTTCTTACACGTCCTAAGCGGCTCTAGCTTACTCAGATATTGTGTGCCTTAATAACCGGCGGTGCAATTATGGGCAGACCTTCCCGGTAGGCCGATTTGGCAGCATCTGTGATGGGATGAATGGTGCGTCCGCTTAAATTCCACACCTGCAGCGCCCAATCCGTTGAGATTCTGTGCAAAATCCCGCTCTTGCATTGATAGTGCTTGCCGTCAGCCGTCTGTACCAGCGCTCCGTCAGCAAGCATTCCACCCTCAAGCTGGCGCCCTGAGGTGGCTGCCAGCCTCCCTGCAATTTCAACATGATTAAGCGGATCGCCGAGCGGCCAGTTCTTGATATCAACCTGTGCCAGTCGGGTTGCAGGAAGCTGGATATCAAGGGGAAGCGGGAACCGCTTGCCCTGTTCAATCCAGTACATATTCGCTCCCGTCCCCTGTACGATGACATGTGTGGGATAGAGATCGTTCATGCGAGTGGGGGAACCGTCCCATAAGTGAAGAGTTTCCTGCAGCAAGGAATGAGTCTCCCCCCATTTGCTCGAGTAAAAGGCCAGATTCCTGCTGTACACCTCATTGAATTGTTCGGGAGTAAGTGTCTTGATCGTTGTGCTGCCCACGTGGTGTATAAACGTATCATGTGCAATGATGAGCTCAAGTCCAAGCAGCCTGGCTCGAAAACCATAGTCGTCATCTTCACAGTTGCCAATTTCGAAGCCTTCATCCAAATATCCCAACCGACGGAATACATCCCGGGTCATCAATACACAAAATCCAGTTAATCGCCCGGTCGTCTTCCACTTCTCCGAATCAGAACGGTTCAAGCTCTTCGCGAAATGATGCATTTCATCGAGAGAGCTGTAGGTCGTTTCAATTAATTGATCGCCGCTTATATAGTTGGTGACAGGGCCTACCAGACCGAACTTGTCGTTGGAATGCAAACAAGCAAGCAGATTCGACAACCAGCCCTCTGTTGCAATCGTGTCGTTATTTAGAAACAGCAATCTTGAGCCTCTTGCCATCATCAACCCTTGGTTAACCCCTCCGGCGAAGCCGAGATTTTGCTCACTGATCTTGTGTCTGACGGCGCCCCCGGACAAAGATCGCAAGTAATCTGCAGTCCCGTCCGTCGAGCCGTTATCGACTACTATGATCTCGTGAGGCTCCGGTGTATAACGCTCGATGCTTTCTATGCAATCCTTCAAATAACCAACCTGATTGAAGGACGGGATAATAATGCTAGTACCCTCGAACGGGTTGGCTAATGCCCAGCCTCCCTTCTCAAGCCCCAGCTCGAAGCCTTTGCTGAAGCCGATATTGAACCCAGAGTCAAATCCCCAATTATAGGACAAATGCTGCTGCTCGGGAGCTATGATCCTCCTCTTGCGTATCAGCTTCTTCCGCTTGATCATAATAAACCTCCTTTCTAAGGACTCTCCTATTTGAACGGAGCTTCCCCCTTAATCATGGAATTAGCCAAATGCCCAAAATCTATTGCAACCTTACCCAGATCGGATGCAATGCGCTGCGATACGATAACAGCTGCTATTCCAGCCGCCACCAGTGCAAGATCGAATTCATGAGCACCAATCTCTCCCATCACCCGAGCGACATCGGCTACACCATGAACAGGAGATACAGCCGTAACTACATGAACACCATGTGTTCGAAGCAGATCACCGAGTTGATCAGCCAGTGTGCCTACAATAAGCACTCGCCGTCCAGTGACGATCCGCGACAGGAATCCAGCTTGATACAAATAGTAATTGATTAATGAATCCGTCAGATTAAGGTGCCTGTGGTTGATCGCATGTGCACGAAAGACTTCAAAAGCAAGAGGCTGGTAGTTGCGTACTCGCAGCTTCGGTATACCGACTACCGTCGCTTTACGAACGGAATCTGCGAGCTGATCGCGTGCCTCATAATCCGGAACCGTCACCCCGGCATAACCAAGGAAGGAGCCCTGCTCCTGAACCTGAGCAATGCTGAGCACAGAGCCTTGCGCCAAAGTCAGCAGCTCACCGTCGCCGAGTCTGACTACTGACATCGGTGTACGTGTATTCAGAGCATGAACGATCTGCCCGCCGAGCTCCTCCGGGGTGAGCAGGTGGCGAAAATGTCCTCTCAGATGCTCAATTCCAGCTTCAATAATTTGCTCTGCGCTTAGCTCCGGCATGATCTCGTAGGCAGGTGTCATAGAATCAATCATTCCTTCGATTCCATCTCTCCAGCCGCTCTGCGCCTCTCCATCATATTTTCCTTGCCGATATCCTTCCGCATGACCCTTATCGAAGCCGCTGTTGTACCCGTCATTGTAGGCACCGTGCTGACTTGTGGACAGAGTATTGCTTTTGCCGCCTTGTCTTCTGCCTCTGCGAAGCAATCCTTTACGCTTGACGACCCACTTTCTCTTGGTACGACCGCTTATAAGCCGAGCCACTCCGATCACCGCCTAATCCCCGAAAATAATGTTTATCATATGCCTTAATCGATTTGCGTAGGTGTGTTCACCCATCGTTCGCTCCAGCGCGTGATACGCCATTTCGGCGCGTTCCTCTTCGTGATGCAAGTAATAGTCAATCCGATCGATCAATTCCTCTGCTGAGGAGTATACCGCTATCTCTCTGCCTGCCGTATATACCTGATCCAGTCCTTCCCGCACATCGGTCAGCTGCAGCGTTCCGCAGGCCCCAATCTCGAAGCTTCGCGGGTTGACGGATCGGGCCGGGATACGCCCACTATTGCGGTTCGACTCATCATCAATAGCTCGATGCAGATTAATGACGACCTTCGCACCATTGTAATACGAAGCTGTTTCCTCGGGAGAAATCCAGTAACCGAGTCGAATCTGGTTCGCCAGCAATGAGTATTGACTCATCCGATCCCACCAGTAACCAGCAATCATAATCTTTCGCCCGCTCAGATAAGGTGCAATCCGGTCGAACAGGGCGACTCGGTTCCAGAATGCACTTCCAATAAAACAAATATCTGTCTTGTTGGATAGCTCCACACGCTTGGGATGATACAAAGCTGTGTTCACGCCGAAGGGCATGTAGTACACATGAGCACAGCCGCGCTCCCGATAAAAGGGAACACAGCTCTCCTCCAGCGTGAATACATAGTCGTAGTGCGGAGCAATATCTCCCGTCACGTCCGTGTAATACGGATCATCGGTGAACCAGACGGCTGTCTTGATCCCTTTGGCACGAATAGCATCCACTTGCGCCACCGGCAAGCATTCTACCGAGTTCAAGGCAAGCACCAAATCAACGCCCAAATGACCCGCTAGGGCAGTTGCATCTTCCGTGGCCTCCGCAATGTGAAGCTCGCGAACGATCCCCCTGAGTGATTCGATTACTCCATTATCAAGCGGTGCATACGCCCATAATCCGGTTTTCACATATAACACACGCAGCTCCCGCGGTGTGGCCTGAGAACTGGCTGCTCTTGATTCCACCCTGGCAACAATGGATTGGCAGCGTCCTAATCGTTGTCCGTCCGCCCAGCCGAGATGATATCCATCGGTTCGACCCTGTGTCCATAGTGTATTGATCCTTTTCATCCCTTCAAGCTCCCTTGTTACCCGAATACCAGCTCAAGCAGCCGGGACAGCCGATTTTTATACGTATGCTCATTCACCGTCCGGAACAGGCTTCTTCGCACAATTTCCCGCCTTTCTTCCTCGTGAGTCAAATAATAGTCAATCTTGTTCTTCAGATCGTCTGCCGAGTTGAAGGATATCATATCGACGCCAGGAGTGTATAAATGAACCAGCTCCGGTCTCTCATCGACCAGCTGTAAAGTACCACAAGCGGAAATCTCGAACAACCTGGGATTGACCGAATGTGCTGGAATGAGTCTGCTGTTGTGATTATGTGAAGCATCTTCAGCCGAGCGGTGCAGATTAATTACGATCTTGGCCCCGCTGTAATGCTTCGCGGTATCTTGGGGGGATAACCAGTAGCCTTGAATTTTGTCCTTGAGCTTGTCATAATGCTTCATCCGGTCCCACCACCAGCCGATGATCTTGACATTTTTGTCGGAGAGGTAGTCTGCCAGCTCATCGAAGAGGGCAACCCGGTTCCAGAAAGCACTGCCAATGAAACAAATATCACTGCGATACGACTCATCAACTTCACTGTAATGAGTAAACAGAGGATTAACAGCCAAAGGCAAATAAAACACAGCCTTGCAGCCCAAATCCTGATAAAGCTGGACACAGCTCTTCTCCAGAGTGAAAACATAGTCATAATGAGGAGCGAGTCGGATCGTTTGATCGGAGTGATAAGGGTCATCTGGCAGCCACACGGCTGTTCGAATCCCATTGGACCGCATAACATCCACTTGTTCAGTTGAGAAGGAACGACCGATAGCATCCAGAACGAGCACCAGATCAGGGCGCAGCTCTTCGGCCAGCACAGCCACATGATCCTCCGGACTGACTACATGAACCTCACGCACAACAGCTCTGAGAGCATCCTCAATCCCTTGATCAAGGGAATGATAAGGACTGCCTTGCGCTTGGACAAACATTACTTTGATATCCCACTGCCGCTTAATCGGAGCCTGCGAGCTGTTGGCATAGATCCACTGGCAGAGCCCGTCATGTTTGCCCTTGTCTTTACCCAGACGATAACCTTGGTTCCACCCCTGCTCCCACTCACTGACCGGCTCTGCAGGCAAGCTCGGGATCGCACGTGCGCTTCTCTTCCGTATGCGTTCACGGCGCATTGAATCACCTCCTTTTTAGCCAGCTGTGACTTGAGTTTAAACAGCGGATATTCCGCCCTCATGCTTGATACGAATGTATTCATCAAGCGAATCCTTCCAGTGAGGCATCTGATGGATCGGCTTCAGCTTGCTATTGTCCAATACACTGAAAGCAGGCCGTCTGGCCTTGGAAGCAAGCGTGCTGATCGAACCGGATGAGAGCTTCGCCGATATCCCCATTCGGTTGAATATCTCAACAGCGAACTCGAACCAGCTGCATGCTCCCTCCCCGGAACAATGATAAATCCCGGGCTCACTGTGCTTGCTCCGCAGCAGAGCAACTACTGCTCTTGCGATGTCGAGCGTATGAGTGGGCGACATGAATTGGTCGTCTACAACCGTGATCTCCTTCTCTTCGCGGGCAAAACGAATCATCGTTTCCACGAAATTACCGCCTTTGCCGCTTGCGCCTGCCACACCGAACAGCGAGGAAACCCGGAAGATGAAGTACAGCTTCCCATAAGCTTGGATGAGCTGCTCCCCGGAAGCTTTGGAAGCCCCATAAACATTGACAGGATCTGTTGGCTCGTTCTCTATATACGGTTCGGTCTGGCAGCCGCCGAACACATAGTCAGTCGTGAAATGAATGAAACGGGGTGTACCGGCTGGCGCCTGTGCATTCAGTCCGCTTCCGGATGGAGAGCCAAAACTGCTTGCAGCCAGGGAAACAGCACTCGCACAATATTTGGCCATCTCCCACGGAGCCAGACTATTGACTGTAAATGCCCGCTCTGCGAAGTCTTCGCACTCGTCAGTCTTGTGGTAAGAGGTACAATTAATCAAAACATCGAAAGGACTTAATTTGTGCAAATAAGGGGCGATCTCCTGAATATTACTTACATCGAGGTCCTTTCGCAGCACGGGAACTAGCTCTACATCCGGGTCAGCCGCGAGCAGCCGACTCAAGTCAGTCCCGAGCTGCCCGTTTGCCCCCAGCAGCACAACTCTCGTCATCGGCTGTCACCCGTCGAGTCCTGAATATCAAACATGCCCCCGTACAATTCTGCTTCCCGGACGATCTTATGCCACTTCATAAGCTCGCGATACCAATTAAGCGTAATCGTTTGTTCCATGCTTGAGATATGCCCGGCTTCCAATGCTTCATATATTTCGAGTGCTCCTCTGGCTGCCGTCCATTGCGCGCTCCATCCAAGTACAGCTTCAATCTTGTCGAAGCTCACCCTGTAGGAGCGGTGATCAGGATCACCGTACCACTGAATCGTGACTTCCTTGGGAAGAGCATTTGCGATCTCATCTCCAAGCGGTCCAAGCTGATAATTGTTGCGGTTGGAGCCAACATTGAGAATTTGCCCATTAATTTGATTCGCGTCTGCTTCAAGCAGTAGCAGCATGACGTCTGTCGTATCCTGAACATGAACCATAGGGCGCCACTGGGTGCCGTCCTTCATAAGTGGAATTACTCCGTTCTTCCATGCTCCAAGCGTCATTCCGTTAATCGCCAGGTCAAAGCGCATTCTTGGCGAATATCCGTATACGGTCGCTTGGCGCATAACTACTACTGTGAAGCCTTCATCTGCTAGTGGTAGAACACCCAGCTCAGCCAGCTCATTCGCTTTTGCATAGGTTGATAAAGGATTCGTAGCTGACAGCTCATCCACGATAACATTCGCATCCACGAAACCGTACAAGCTGCAGGAAGAAGGAAGGATGTAGCGGTCGACGCCGGCTTTCTTAGCCATCTGTGCCATTCTCACACGGGAAACATGATTGATCTCATAGGTGGCGGCACCGAACATCTCACCGCTCGGATCATTGGAGATTGCTACAAGATCAATGACCGCGTTTACTCCAGTCAATACATCCGGAGCAACCCGCCTGCTATCCTCCCGGATCAACTGCAGCTGAGGGTGGGCTGCAAGCTTATCGGTTCCGAAGAAGAATCGATCAAGCGCCTTTACCCGGTATCCCCGAGCGAGCAGCTTCGGCACGAGCACACTGCCAATGTAACCTCCGGCCCCCGTAACGAGTACGGTTTTCATAAATCGCCACTTCCCTTCAAGTTGGGTTTGCTTACTGTCTTCGCTAAAAATCAGTTGCCAATTCTTTTAACCGTGGTTGAATCTTATCCTTATCCGACAAAATGGGACTACTGACCGGCCACTCAATGCCCAGATCAGGGTCGTTCCATAAAAGCCCTCTATCATGCTCCGCCGAATAGTACTGATCGACTTTGTACAACACCTGCGTATTCGGAGTAAGCGTACAAAAGCCATGAGCCATACCCGGAGGAACCAGAAGCTGACGCTTGTTAAACTCACTTAACAGGAAGCCTGCCCATTGACCGTAAGTTGGAGACTGGCTGCGGATATCAACGATAACGTCATAAATGACTCCTGTCAGCACACGCACCAGCTTCGTCTGAGCCTTCGGATTCAATTGATAATGCAAGCCCCGAATTACGCCGGGCATAACCGATAAGGATTGATTATCCTGTATGAAATCATAGCTCAGCCCAAGACCTTGCATCCTGTTCAGGTTATAGCTCTCCATGAAGTATCCCCTGTGGTCACCGTATACCTCCGGCTCCAGAATGACTGCACCATTAATTTTGGACTCGATCAATCTCACGATTCCATCCCTCCTGCTTGACGTTGTTCGGCAATGAAGTCAACCACATAGGCCGCGAACGGCATGGAGCATGTGAAGGCGGGAGAAACGGCATTCAACACATGCACGGAACGACGATCGCCTTCAATAACGAAATCCTGTACCAGTTCCAGTGTTTGTTTATTCAACAATTGCGCTCGTATACCCGGCTTGCCGAATTCCCCGAACCCATTCGGATCGATGCCCCGAGACAGCTTCATAGATAGCCGAATGAAATTGGACTTGATATATTTCTTCATCTCTTGCCACGCCAGCCGACGGAAGCCGAATGAATTGGTCAGAAACAACAGGGACTCGTAATAGAGAATGGATAAGAACTCCCCAAGCTTGAACCGGCTGAGTCCGCTATAATTCTCGCGCCATAAGGCAGGGATCGCTGTTGGTCCGATCTTGATGCTGCCATCCACCGTTTTGGTGAAATGAACCCCAAGGAAAGGATTGCCCAAGTTCGGTACCGGATAAATGTTAGTGCGAATGTCCGTCTTGTTCTTGGCATATTTCAAATAAATGCCCTTGAACGGAATGATCGTATACTGGCGACCGAACCCAAGCGGGTGTGCAATTTGATCTGCATACAGTCCGGCTGCATTGATCAAATATCGGCATGGAAAGGAGCGATTTCCTGCACGAACCTTCCCGTCTTTATAGTCCGAATAAGGGCAGTTGAAAACAAATTCCACTCCCTTCTCCTCATTCTCTCTTCTTAGAGCCTCACATACCTGCAAGGGATCAACCGTAACGGTGGTTGGGGAGAACAACGCTCTGCGATAAGTCCTCGCATTCGGATCAACAACTGCCGCTTCCTCTTCGCTCAGCCATACAAGCTCCACGCCGTTAACCTCTCCTCGGCGTTTCAGCTCTTCCAATCCGTCAAGCTCCTCTTCATTCGCAGCTACTATCAATTTTCCGCAGCGGTTCATCGCAAGGCCATGCTCTTCGCAGTAGGCCCGCAGCAACCGGTTGCCTTCTTTTGCGAACTGAGCTTTCAGGCTGTTCGCCGTATAATAGAAGCCTGCATGGAGAACACCGCTATTGCGTCCACTCGCGTGACTGGCTGGTCGGTTCTCCTTCTCCAGAATCACGATGTGGCTGCCCGGTTCGCGGTGCTTCAGTTCTCTAGCGATCGTTAGGCCTATGATGCCAGCCCCAATGATGACATAGTCGTATGACTTGGACGTATCGACCGTCATCGACGATCACCTTCATCCTCTGACAGCAGCCTGGCACCCGCTTCATGAAAGGATTGGAACGTCCCTGCATCGGTCCACCAGCCATGCAGGATGCCGTAGGTCAGCTTGCCTTCTGTTGCGTATATATTGTTCACATCTGTAATCTCCATCTCCCCGCGATGTGAAGGGCGAATGCGCCGGATGATGTCAAATACATGCGAGTCGTACATATAAATACCTGTCACACAGTAATTGGACTTGGGGGTGGATGGCTTCTCTTCGATGAATAAAATATTGTCATTGTGCAGAATGGGTACTCCATAGCGATGGGGGTCTGATACTTGCTTCAGCATAACCCTGGCCCCTTCTTGCTGCTTCGCAAACAGATCCACAGCGTCAGTGAGGCAATCCTCGAATAAGTTATCCCCCAGCAGCACAACAAACTTTTCATTCCTCTGGATGAACCCTTCAGAGAGCAGCAGAGCTTGAGCGATGCCCCCGGCCTCTTCTTGAATCCGGTAAGTCAGACGGACCCCCAGCTGCTTTCCGCTGCCCAGATAGTCCATATATAGGCCAGCAGAATGTTTTCCAATAATTAGAAGTACGTCTTCGATTCCAGCTAGCTGGAATTGTCGGACGGCGTAGTGGATCATGGGATATTTACCGACTGGAAGCAAATGCTTATTCACGATTTTCGTCATCGGGTACAACCGGCTTCCGGTCCCCCCTGCCAACAGCACACCTTTCACAGCATAACCTTCCTTCCTAATCATGAATGATCCTCACATAAAGGAACGCGGATCTACGCCCCATTTGTCCATATACTTGCGGTAATTCGTTTCCACCAATCGATCCAGATCCTCCTGGCCTTGCTTTCTGAAGCTGGCGCTGCCGTGATGGTGCACAAGCACATCTCCCGCAATCATAAGCCGGTATCCCTCTTGTCTGGAGCGGTAGCAGTAATCGTCGTCTTCGTAATGGCCAGGCGAGAACCGTTCGTCAAGCAGTCCTATTCGATCCATCAGCTCTCGCTTGAACAGAAAGCATAGACCGACCAACCGTTTGACGTCCTGCCATTTGGATGGATCCGTGCAATTCAGCGATTGAGCCATCCAGTGGAACTCCTGCATATTATCGTAGGCAAGCTCCACTTTCTGCCTTCCGCTAACATAATTGGTTACGGGTCCGACAATGCCGATACTCGTGGAGCTGTGCAAGCAGGTCAGCATATTCGTAAGCCAGTTATGTGAAACGACTACATCATTGTTAAGCAGCAGCAATTGGTCTCCACTTGCCATTAACATGCCGTAATTACATGCAATTGGAAATCCGCGATTTTGAGGAAGGGAGATGAATCGGATGTGATTCGCTTTGCAGTACTCCGTCGTTCCATCGGTCGAGCCATTATCAACCACTATGATTTCATTGGGATCTGGTGTGAACTTATGAATTGCTTCTATACACTCAGTCAGCAGGGATAGACCATTATGGGTGGGAATAATAATACTGGTCAGGCTCATGCTCTCATCCCCTCGAACAAGCTTCGATTACGGATGCGATCCGGTTCTCCCAACCGCGCGCCCTTTTCTGCCATCAGCATAGACAAGGCTTCCAAATGATCGCCGACAATGAGATCGGCCACCCTGTTTTGGCTGCCTGTATTAGAGTAGCGAACTTTGTTCTTGGCAATGACATCCACACTTACAGAGCAATCGACGTCAAGACCTCTTGATACCGCAATTGCATGGGCTTTGGGCGGTACAGCCAGATTGTTGTATCCTATTACTTCAATGGCTCTTTTGGATAATGCATGGGGGACTGCAGTGAGGGAATTCGACTCTAGGTCTCGTCTGCCCAGCCCTCTGTTCAATAATTCCTTGACCATTGTAACCGAATCCCGATGACCGAATTGTCCGAGAAACGGAGTAATATTGTTCAATGCAACATCTGCCCCGCGTTCGATTGCATCTACAAATAACATTAATTGCTCAGCAGTAACAGGAAAATCTCCATCCAGGAAAAGCACGATTTCTGATCTGGAAAGCTTAGCACCAATGGCACGGCCAACATCATGCCCCAGAGCATCCGAGTAGTGGACAATAATCGCTTTGGTTCGTGCACGCGCAAGGTCGAATGTCCCATCAGTTGAACCATTCACAACAATGATGAGCTCATCTATCGGCAGCCGGGCCAACTGATCGAGCACAGCCGCCATCGTCGAAGCTTCATTCATTGCTGTGAGTACGACACTAACGGTTTTGCCGGTTGGCATCCACAAGCAATCGAGGAGTCCTAAGCCGGCAGCATTACAATAGCCTTCTGCGAATTTTTGAGCTGCGGCTATTCCCGAGCTCCATGGGTGGACAGATACACGATGCACGGATCTCCAAATGTGGAAGCGCTCCTGAATCCATCTCGCTAGTGGCATGACTGCCTCGCCAGGGAATGGCTCGGTTCTTGCTGTTTCCTGGCCAGCTTCAAACGCACTCTGCAGGGGCAGCTTACTGCTCGTTATGACCGTTTTCTCTATACGCTGAAGCTTTTTCTTCGATGATCCTCGCCGTCCACGGACAGTTGGTCGACGAAAGGTACGGCGTTTGATTGTCCATTTGGAACGTCTTCTTCTCCTCAGCATCCCTTCACCTCACCACATTCCTGACTCTTGTAAGGTCAGGCTGATTTCCCCGGGAATTAGTCGAGTTTGTCAGCCAGTGTATGGCCTCAAGATGATCTCCGACAATGAGCGATTCCAGAGGATCACCTTCTCCCCTCTTTCTTTTGCGTATACGATTCGTTCGTCCAACATCCACATAATGCACAGCGCGAATGTCCAGTCCGCGCATAATACCGATGGCCTGAGCCTTGGGCGGTACAACCAATTGCTCGTATCCGATCAGATCCAGCGCCTTTTTGCTCATCGCATGAGGGATTGTAGTTAACGAAGACCCCTTCAGCTCAGGACGGGAAAGCGCGATATTAAGTGCATGTTTGGCCAGCACGACCCCGTGCACATTCACTTTATTCGTTGGACCTTGGTAGCTGTTCAAGGCGACGTCGATTCCGTTCTCCACAGCTCTGACGAACGGAATAAGCGCGATCGGCTGAATGACTATATCCCCATCAAGGAACAGAATAATGCTGCCCTTCGCTTCCTTGGCCCCCAGACTTCGACCTACATCATGGCCAAGGGCTTCGGGATATTCAATGACCCTCGCACCCATCCTCTCCGCAATTTGTTTCGTTCCGTCTGTAGATCCATTCGACACAACTATGACCTCCGTATCGCGATGAACCCTGAATGCGTTGGCAATTATGGGACCAATCGTTCTTCGTTCGTTCACAACCGGAATGATGACAGACACTTTTGGCGAGGTTGAATTGCGGTTAGCGGTAATCACAGGCCGCAGTCGCTTCCTGATTAGTGATTTTCGGGATGATCTTTGCTTCCTCATCATTCACCTCCGCTGTCTATAGACGTTTTTTAGTCATTCTATGACAGGATGTCATCGGCGGAAGGGCATGTGTGGATATCACGGAAAAAAGGCGCGGAAACAGCGAGGAAAAGGCGCGGGGTGGAGGCGAATTGAGCGCGTAGGCGCGGGGTGGGAGAGGAAAAAGGGCGGAGTGAGTTGGAGGTGCAGAGTGGACGAGGAAAGGCGGTGGTGCAAAAGAGTAGAAGGCGCACGGTGAGCGGGAAAAATGGGGCGGAGCGAGTTGAAGGCACAGAGTGTGCGAGAAAAGGTGGCAGAGCGAGTTGGAGGTGCAGAGTGGACGAGGAAAGGCGGCGGTGCAAACGAGTAGAAGGCGCACGGTGAGCGGGAAAAATGGGGCGGAGCGTGTTGAAGGCACAGAGTGCGCGAGAAAAAGGTGGCAGAGCGAGTTGGAGGTGCAGAGTGGACGAGGAAAGGCGGCGGTGCAAACGAGGAGAAGGCGCACGGTGAGCGGGAAAAATGGGGCAGAGCGAGTTGAAGGCACAGAGTGCGCGAGAAAAAGGGGCCGAGTGGGTGTTGAATAGGCGCATACGCTGCTCTGAGCGTGCAAGAACCTCTGAAGGGGTTCAGAGGTTCTTCGCCGTTGGATACAGTTATGCTCTTGCGGATTTAGTAGCAGTAAACGACCAATTAAGCAAATTGAACTAATAATAAGACAAACAAACTATTTCCAGCAGTTATACTCGCCCAGCTACGATTAGTAAGTCGTTGTAAACTAATCCGTTAGTCATCTTTGTTATTAGTTTGGTTCTGCGTTACTGCTTAGATCCCGAACAATGTTGGTAGTTTTTTCACGAATATTTCCGGGTCATCCCCATGAGTGAACAATGTACAATGGCCCAATCGGCGAGAG
>JARBUQ010000313.1 GCA_029239545.1 Paenibacillus sp. | reverse complement strand
GAGCGTTTAAGTGTGATGGATTCAGAGGGAAGCAAGCTTCTACTTAATAGTCCGGCGTATCGCAAAATATGGACAACGGTTGCAGGCGGTATACAGAAAGGGTGGCTGCAGCAGCCACTCAGAACGACAGAGACAATCTCAGGTATTGATTTCTATAAAAGAAATTCGTTCATGACTGGCAACGCAGCTATGATCATCCAATATTCGAGTTTCGCCAATGATCTGGCTGAAGGCCGCAAGCGACACAATCTCTCTACATTCGATTGGGACATCGTCACGGAGCCCATTCATCCTTCCTATAAAGATGAAGCAACCTTCACGACGGTCGATGGTGTGTATGCGATCAGTGCCACTGCGTCGAGTCCTGAGGATGGCTGGGAGCTCATCAAGCTGATTAATAGCGCTTCGATAGCTAAGAAGAACGCGGCTTCAATAGCTGGCGGAGGAATCAGCACCCTGAATAGCGTTCCTATTAAACCTGAGACAGCCCGCGCGGAAGCATTCTCGATTTTGCGTCCAGGCACCAGCTCATCTGTCACCATGCTTCCGCAGCCCCTGGCTGCAGAAATTACACCGATTGTGAATGAGGAAATTCAATCCTATATACAAGGACAACAATCATTGGATGAGGCGATTGACGCGATACAAGCAAAAGGACAAAACTCCCTCGACAAGGTGAATTTACAGTCTAAGTAGAAGGGGGAATGAGGAGATTATGAAGGAAAAGCGTATAACGAAGCTGGCTGTGATCATGATCGTTTTCGTATGCTTGTTGACTGCCTGCAGCCCTTCTGCACCGGGGCAAGACGAGAGGCAGGTTCTGCGAATTTTGTACGGCAATCAGGAGTCGTTCCTTTATCAGTACGGCAACTATTTTGCTGTGAAATTTCCTGAACTTGATGTTGAGATTGTATCCACAGAAAATGTGTTCAAGCCTGGAAACAACTATATGGAGGAATATGAAAAGCTGATTAAAGAGGAGAAGCCGGATTTAGTTATCATTCCCTCTCTGCCGCTCTACGAGAAGCTGGCTGCTTCCAATAGTTTGATGGATCTGGACTCTCTGATTAAGCGGGACAAATTCGATTTGACTCCAATATCTCCAGTAGCCATTGATTTAATGAAGACTGCCGGACAGAACAAGCTATACGGTTTAGCTCCTCAGTTTACGAGCACCGCACTATACTATAACAAGGAATTGTTCGACCGTTATCAAATCCCTTACCCGCATGACCGGATGACCTGGGAAGAAACGATGATATTGGCCAGACGTTTTCCAGTTGATGCTGACATTAATAATCGGATTTATGGACTTCACGAGAAGTATAGAACTGCATTTGATTTTGTGTATGATATTGCGGGGACCAACGGGTTGAATTACATCAATGAAGACGGCACCAAAGTTATATTGGATTCACCCGCATGGATGGACGCATTCAGGTACATCATCGAGGGGTTCAAGAGCGGGAGCTTGTACTATTACGATAACGGCGGAAAGCCGATTAATTATGGACCTGTTGAAACGAAACAAATGGACTTGTTCAGCGCGGGCAAGGCAGCCATGATGATCAGCACACCAGAGCAAATGATGCGGATGAAGCAAAATAATGTAAAGCTGGATTGGGACTTGGTGACCATTCCTGTCGATCCGAAGAATCCGGAGCTGACGAGGACTTTGAACGTATCTACGATTTACGCGGTTGGCGCGTCTGCTGAGCATAGAGACACAGCCTGGAAGGTTATTCAATATTTCAATGGGGAGGAAGCCGCACGGGTTAATGTGAAAACTTCGGAGGGCTTATCGACGAGACTCTTGTATGCGAAGGATAAGGATGGACGAAGTCTGGAAGCCTTTTATAAGCTGAAAAGGGATGACAGGGGCGCCTCGTTGTATCCTAATATTTCTACCCAATTTTATGCATTCTTCGAACAGCTTGCGATTGCCGAGATAGACGCTGCCGTTAAAGGGAAGCAGTCAGTAGAAGAGACAGTCAAATCGATACAGGCGAAGGCGCAGGAGGAGTTGACCAAGCAGTTATTATCCAAGTAGACGGAGAATAAGGATGCCTGCAATAGCTGTAAGAATCCCCATGAATTCGAGCAGTGACCAGACTTCCTTCAGGACAAAACGGGCATATAGCAAAATGAGCAGCACGCTTGTGGCGACAACGGCCGAAACAAGACCGGTAACACCAAGCTCAAATGCCGGAAGAATGAGCACCATTCCTGAGATATTGCTTAGCCCAACGGCCATTCCAACGAGCAAGGTTTTGCTTGTTTTCCATTGCATCGGAGCCTGCCGGCGAAGAGGATCGACATGGTTGACAGTTGGAGCCTCATGTGAAATATTAGCGATGTTTGCGGTGGGGGCTGGACTCATCTCTGCCGCTGCCGCTACTTCTGCTGCATGTGGGTTGCCCGCTTTGCGGACCTTGCGGTCATGGCGAACCCATTCAACGAGAAATAACACCGATCCGGTTGCATACATAGCGAATAAGGTAGGCAGCTTGTCAGCTCCCCACAGCATAGCTTGTTTGGAGGCCACGTCTGTCAGCCCGAATGTAACCATCGCAAGAAGCGCCCATTGGGCGCCTTTTAAATTTGTGAAGGAAATGTCATTCGAATAACGAATCATAATAATTCCAGCCAGTATCACAACAAAGGCTGCACTTTGAGGCAAATTTAGTGTTTCCCCCCATAGTCCATAGGACAAGGCAACTACAACAATGGGAGTGAGGGCAGTGAATATGGCGACAAGCGACGCTTTTCCAACAGCGAAGCCTTTGAACATGGCTGCATTGGACGTGAATGAGAAGGCTCCCATAACTAAACCTATCCATACTGCAGAAGTCCACTGCTGATGAAAGATAAGGGCACCCAAAAGGGATATAACCGCTCCAGACAAATATACCCCGAGCAGCAGTACGTTTCGATCTGTCGGCTTTTGTGACATCCAATGATATAAAATTCCGCGCAGCCCGAAGCATAGAGCGGCTAACGCAGCGTATAGTAACCACATCATAGTTCCAAAATCCTCTCCTGGGATAAGCTTAAGTCGCTCCTCCATGGCAGGCGTTACAAAAAACCGGTCCTATGGGCAGCTTCTCGTATCATACTACAATAACATGGAGAGGTGTAGTACAATGAGAGGAATACGTGTTGTTAAAAATATCAGAGAGCATAAATTTTATTCTTTTCGATATTTCTACGCCAACAGTCATGCCTATAAGAACGGCTAAGCCGTTTACACTTGTCTATTCATGGCGGAACATTCATACATATATGGAGAAGGAGGATATCTCATGCAACCCGTGGATCCGAAGCCTAACAAGCGAGAACTTACATATCAGGTCGGTTGGAAAAAGGGCCGCATGGAAATCGGCAAGAACGGTAAAGTCACAAACCATCGACCGGACAACGCTCCATCAAACGCTTCTGCATTGGTAAGGTTTATGGAACGAACGGCCTGGAAGCCAGCTTTCCGCATAACGGATTCCATTATGATTGCAATTCTCTGGTCTGTACCGCCTGTTGCATTTTTCCTCACGTGGCTACTCGTATATTATCTAGGCATATAACTCAAGAAAGGATACCTTTTTATGAATACTTCATTAGCGATATTTGCAAGTATAGTAGGCTTATTCGTCACAATAGTGGCCCTCTACACGGCGTGGTACGTGTATCAGGACCGCAAATCAGGCGAGAATGATCAGGGGACGGATGAAGCTCAGAAAGAAAAAGCGCCAATGGAACGCTCCCGGTCCTTGCTGCAGCGCTGGATGATTTGGGATTGGACGGTTCTAATCCTGTTTGGCTGTGGTGCCGTTTTTCTGTTAGTTGATATTGTTGCCATCTCGAAAGTCGTTGATCAGTACCAGTTTCCCCCATACCACTACGGTTATATGTTATCCGGCTTCATCTTTTGTGTGTTGGGAATGCTTTTTTCGACTATAAGAGTCATCAGCCTGTTATGGTTAGCGGGGCGAAGCCGCACCGCGGGGGCGAACAATGCGAACGAACCATACCATACTGATCATGCCGAAAATGGGGTATAAAGTAGACAGCAGCGTACTGAACCCGATCTGACCCACTGCATAACTGCACAGCAAGATGGCCAGTACAAGCGTATTGTATTGGAGTTTAGTTCTTTGCTGCAGCTGCAGCGTAAGGCCATATACGTTAGCAATAAGCGTCGTGAATATTTCGCTGAATATAACACCTACGAAGGCCAATTGAACGCCCTGGCCAAGTCGCACGATCAGATGAGTCATTGGAATTTCATATTGACTTATACCAGGCATCTGGGAGGACAAGGCAAAATGTCCTCCCAACAGCATAAGACTAATGCCAATTCCGCCGATCAAGCCACCCCGTTTGAGATGGAGCGGGTTCTTCGTTGCAGCCCCAAGAGGGACAAGAACAGCTTGGGCAGTGGCCAAATTAAAGGCGACATACAGCAGCGGAGCGGTCCAGATCCGGATTGGATTGTAGTCGCTTGATAGCGTGAGCCAATTGCCTGCAAGCGGAGAATGGAAGGTAGCTACGACCATAAGAATACTAAAGAGGAACATGCTCGGAACGACTATCGTATTCACGGCCATCAACGCTTTTAATCCGCCCGTAATAACGAAGTATGCCAGCAGCAAGGTGAATAGTAAGCCATACTGGTAAGGCAAATTAAAATGTTGATTAAATACGGAGCCAGCACCGGCCAGCATCACCGCATTGATTCCGAACAGGACAACCAAAGAGAACCAACTAAAAGCTTGACCAAGCTTCTGGCCGAACAAATAACGGTTGAGATCCTCATAGGAGTTTGCTTGTATTTGATGGGCGAGCAGCATGACCTTTGTGCCAAGCCATATAAACAATAAACCAGCCAGCAATATGGTCAGTGTAGCCATCCACCCGTAACGGGTAAAAAACTGCAATATTTCCTGACCTGTGGCAAAGCCTGCTCCAACAACCGTACCTATGTAAGTAAAGGCGATTTGCAGTGTCGTTCCCCAAGACTTCATGATGAAGAACACGTCCTTTCGTTTCCAGGGGCCAATCTTCCCGGTTAGTACAAGTTATGTTGCTTTGACGGAAAAAAGGACAACAATCCTGGGAATGGTTTGCACATCACCCTTCGATCTTTTATAATACGTGCAGGAGTTTACCTTATTGGCGGAGAGTGCAGCCTGTGCAGCAAATGCTATTGGATTTAATATGGACATATCGATATATGGCTTTATTCGGACTATTGGCTCTTGGCATAATTGGGCTGCCTATTCCAGATGAGACACTGATGACCTTCGTAGGCTCTTTGACGGCTTATGGTCATATGTCCTTCTTTTCATCGGTGGCGGTCAGCTTCGCTGGAAGCATGTCCGGGATGTTAATCAGTTATTGGATCGGGCGAAGAGTTGGCAAGCCATTCCTGGATCGATTCGGCAGATGGTTCGGGTTAACACAAGCTCGTCTTGTAAAAGGGGAACGCTGGTTTCTTAAGCACGGGGTTTGGGCGATTACGTTTGGCTACTTCGTACCAGGAGTTCGGCATCTAACCTGTTATCTGGCGGGAATGAGCGGTATTCGTTTCTTGAAGTATCTGATATTCGCGGGAAGTGGAGCGTTGGTTTGGTGCTTCACCTTCGTAACCTTAGGGAGAATTATCGGACGGAATTGGGAGACGGTTGTTCAGCTCATCCATGTTTATTTGGGTCGAGGGCTGGCAATCGCAATTGCAGTTTTTCTGCTTGGGCTCATCGTCTTCCTGCGGATCCGTAGGAAGAGAAGAAATTCGGTGACCTAAATGAGAAGAACCCCTTCGCTTAACAGCGTAGGGGTTCATTGTGAATAGGTTAGTTGGTATCGGCGAACAGCTTGATCGATAAGCAATTCTGGGTTACCGGATCAATATCCAGCTTCAGAATCGTCCCATCATTCTTGTAGGATAGAGCGAATTT
>JARBUQ010000312.1 GCA_029239545.1 Paenibacillus sp. | reverse complement strand
CCCGGGTTAAAAGTGACTCATTCGGTGAACGTGTGGCTGAAATAAGCTGCGGTTATGCCAGCATAAGCACGGGCCCACCTGCCAACCCCCATGCGCCTAACTGTTCTCCGCTCCCGAACGATCCACTCCTATAACAATTATTCGAACAATAATCGATTTGGCTCTAGTATTTTGGCTCCACTCATGCCATAATTTACTCAACCTATATCTAAGCTGTATTATACAATCATAACCTTAGATATACGGATAGAGAAGAAGGGAGGGATTTTAAGTAAGCGCTTCATTAAAAATGGGGTATGGCTCGTATGCACATTCTGCACCACCAAATTGAATAAACGGAGGACTGAACGAATGCGAATAAAGATGAGAAGATCGATCCTTGCGGCTTTGCTTTCCATCGGATTATTATTCAATGCGGCTCCGATTCTGGCTTCAGGCAATCTATGGTATGACAAATACATCGCCTACGAGGCCGCCAACAGCGGAAGCTTCTATACAAGCAATGACTCCGCGCTCCTCGCCTGGCAAGAGAGCTATTTGCTGCGCAGCTATATAAATCTGTATGGCATGACAAAGAGCACTAGCTGGCTCGATAAACTCACGACTCATGTTGATACTATGCTAGCCAACGCAGACGATCTGGACGGTGACGGATACTTAGGATGGCAAACCTATCGATACTCACCGAATGATGTCGCGAACGGAACCTTTGCAGCAGCTGCATCAGGAGATTCCACGCTTCCGGCCAATTGGACTAGATTCCAGTCTACGAGCACTACCGCCTATCGCTCCAGCACCTCTGGTAATTACAACCCGGGCAGCAGCGATACTTGGGGACTGGTGCTGAAGACGAACGGGACCTCTTGGCAGAAGCTGTATCAAGGGATCTCCTATGAGCCGAACACCCAATATCGAGTAAGCTTCAATGGCAAAACGAACGGATCTCTCGCCCAAGGACGGGTGTATGTTCACGACCGCACTACTAATACGATATTGGCCAGCTTGATTTTCAATAATACTGCATGGGAGAATCACACGATTGATTTTATGGCTCCTGCAGTTTCCGGTCATAACATTGAGGTGTGGCTCGCTCACTCCGCTTACAATGTTACGGGAGGAATTGCTTATTTTGATGATATCAGTGTAAGCGGCTGGTACCCCTATATGGTGCATGATGGGATGATTGGCACAGCTATGGGCGAATTCATTCGATTGGTCAACCGCAATTCAACAACCTTATCTTCTTATGTGACCAAAGCGAATACGTATCAGGATTTCATTGAAGATGAACTTGTACCCAAATGGGAGAGCAGCAGCTACTTGGGGAATACATGGGTCGGAGTTAATGCAACTACCGGATATTACAAAGAACCGCCTAATGTGAATTCCTATGCTACGACAACCACTTTGTCGCCGCTTCCTTACAATCAGTATTTGGCTTATGCCGAAATGCTTATGATTATGTACGATGTCAACAGCAATGCTACGTATCTGGACAGAACCAAGAAGCTGAATCAGCATTTCAAGAACAGCCTTACTACAAGCGGCACGGCTTACAACTGGCAATATGCCGGATACACCACCCGGGTGGAAGATACTTCGCACGGGAATGTGGATTTGAATGCGGCTATTGAATTGTTCAACAGAGGTCAAATCTATAACGGCACCGACATGAACAAATTCGCCGCCACATTAACGGCCAAAGTGTGGAATCAGTCGACCGGCGCACCGAAGCTCCATAATTATGTGGACGGCACCCAAGGTACGCTCGCATCCGATTATATGTACACCAAGGATATGAGCGGCTGGTTGAAGCTGGCTCAATTCGATCCGCTGGCATGGTCAATCGGGGCCGAGCAGTATCGATCCTATACGCCTGCCCGATTCATTGAATCGCTTGTGTTAAGCGAGATTATGAAGTGGGACCCTGTCAAGCTGGTTAACCAGGGCTTCGAGTTGAAATCAAGCGCTGATGCCACGCTGCCCGCTCGCTGGACCCGCTTCCAATCGACTGCTCTTACTGCTTATCTGGATGCGAGCAACAAAGCGACAGGCAGCTACGGCATGACTATTGTCAGCAACGGATCTACATGGCAGAAGGTATATCAGGAATGGGAGCAGTACAAAGCATCCACAAACTATGTGCTTACCTTCGATGGAAAGACAGATGGCTCGCTCGCGGGCGGGAAGGTATGGATCATTAACGAAACCGCAGGAACCACAATCGCGTCCTATAATTTTAGCAATACCGCTTGGTCGGGCCACACGCTTAATTTCACAGCGCCTGCCAACACAACGGACGTTATCAAAATTTATTTGGGTCACGATTCCTACACGGTTAGCGGTGGTAAAGCCTACTTCGACAATGTAGTTGTCAAACAATCCGGTGATACCTGGTAATCCAACCTGTTGCTATGAACACACACGCTATATTTTCTTGCAGCCGCGGGAAGGTATAGCGTGTTTCTTTCCATTGATGAGCAAGTCTGACGCGTGTTACAATTTGGCTAATAGTTGGAGCAGAGGGGGTTCGGAGGGTATGAAGCGAGAAGATGACTACCTATATATTCAGCTGTCGAACACCTTAAGGAATCAGATTAATAGCGGCCAGATCAAACCTGGAGAGTCCTTGATCTCTGAGAATGATCTTGCCAGACATTACAGCATTAGCAGGGTATCGGTTCGCAAGTCGCTGCAGCTGCTTGTGGCGGATGGGCTTATAATTACGCAGAACGGCAGAAGGGCAATAGTGAATCCGGCTTATATTCCAAGACCGGGGCGTGCTTTCAGAATTTTTGCCGATACTCCGTCCTATTTTGTTGAGCACAGCTTGCAGGAAATATTAACATTATTTAGATCCAGGCATCCTGAAGTTGATGTGCAGCTGCTGACTTTTCCTAAGTGGGTGTTCTGGGATACGATTGAGAACATGGAGAGCTCAGGGCTTAGAGCCGACTTGATTCTTCTGACAGATAGCCAACTTCGTCGTCATGAATCCGAGCATGCTCCTTTCGTAGATCTTGCTCGTGAAATCAGCACAGAAGAGCTGCAGATTTATCCGAAGCTTCTCCAGACACCTGCTAATACGGATTCTGTTATTCGCGCTTTGCCCCTGTCGTTGTCAACTGTATTTCTTGTATATAATCCTGATTTGTTTCGTGAGTATGGCGTTCCATTTCCGAGTAAAAACTGGTCGCTGGAAGATTTCTTGGAAACCTCGAGAAGGCTTACTATAGATTCGGACAAGGATGGCATTACGGATCTATATGGGTTTTGTGTAACCCCAACATGGAATCGTTGGCCCATTATTGCGCAGCAGTACAATGTATCCTTCCATAATCTGCATGAGGATGCAGAGCAGCTGGCTTATGTGTTGGAGCTGATCCGCGGGATGGCATTTCGAGAGCGCACCATGCTTGTATATCCCAGGGATATTGATGGGCGTGGGCCATTTTATTATGGCAAGGCCGCTATGACGCTTACTACCAACGTAGAGCTTGGAGTGATGCGGGCGAATGGACTGGCGTTCGAGCCCAAGATTGCCCAATTGCCGTTCGGTCCGGTAAGGGCGAGGAGAATTGGCGCGATCTATGGAATGGTGCCGGAGCATGGGGATACCCGTTTAGCTGTTGATTTTCTCCATACTGTGCTTGGTGAGGACATTCAAGAGCAATTCGTGCGTTCACGCATGTATCTCTCTGTTCGGCGTCCTATTAACGAAGGAGTATGGGATCAGGATGATATGGAGATGATTCAGGAGGATGAGCTGATGGGCGACTGGAGCACCTTCTTGCAGGAGATGTTCCCAAGCCGGGAGGTTATGTTCAGGATGGACGAGGACATGGCATTGTTCTGGTCAGGTGTGGAGTCTGTAGGCCCGCTTATAGAACGGTTGAAAAAGCATTTTCCTCAAGCAGAGCATTCATGACTGCTTGAGGTTTTTTTGTGTGTACGAGGCTCAGGGGTTACATGGTTCCTATATCAGACAGTGGATAAAAGCGGAATATCACTTTTCCCAACAATTCACTCTCAGGAACAAAACGGTTTGGCCACAGATGACCATCATAGCTATTATTCCGATTGTCACCAAGGAAGAAATACTGCTCATCAGGCACTTGAATAGGGCCGAACGAATAATTCATGTTCACGGAAAGATAGGCTTCGGCCGCCTGCTCTCCATTGCGATAGAGGACTCCGTTACGGATTTCAATCGTATCTCCGGGCAGACCGATCAGCCGTTTTACATAACGCACAGTTCCTTTGCCATCATTGGCGTCATGGTTGAAAACGACAATATCTCCATGCTCCCATGTTGTGAAATCGACCATCTTCTCCATAATCAAACGATCATTAACCTGAATACTAGGCAGCATGGACCCGGTAGGTACTTTAACGGCTTGAGCTACATAAGTTTGCACGAGGATGCTGAGTATGATGGCGATGGCCAGCGGAGTTAACCATTCTTTTACTAATTTTTTCAGTTTCTGCTGCATAGCAATCTTCCTTCCTTTATGTAGCTAGAGTATGGATTTCCAAGAACCGTAATGAAAGTAGCACATACCTGCCGCTCCCGCATCGGAAGCTGCTTGTTGATAGAGCTGAAGCTGTTCTGCAGGAATGGGATATTCATGGGATAAAAGGATTCCCGGGTAAATGCGTACTGCAGTACCTTCTTGAGCCGCCTGCTTGGCTCTAAGCACCTGATCAGTTACGATCTGGGCGAAGCTTGCCGGTTCGAGCCAGTAATCCATAGGACACAGGAAGTCCACCAACTGTTCAGCGATCCAATTGTCCCACTGTTGTCCGAACAACTCGTATTCACTGCCAGGTCGCAGCGATTCTTGCCGGAGCTCGTTGCCGTAAGGCGCATTGTACCATATCGTTGCTGATAGTTGGGCATTCGGATGAGCGGCTTGCACGGTTGCTCGAATCGAACGAATGAGGGCTGTAATTAAGTCTGCTCTGTATGCGGCCCATTGCTCCGAGTGCTGCTCCAGTATCCAGGCAGATACCTCTGACGTGCTGCTCTTTCTCTCAAGCGGAATTTGAATCCCGGTCAGCGCTGTGAATCCTTGTATGCAATCCTCGCAGAAGCAGTAGCGATAATCTCGCTTAAGTACCAGCTTGTCTCCAATAGGGGGATCGTTGTACAGATTCGTTGATGCTTCTAAGAAGAACGTCGTACGCACGCCTTCGGCATTCTCGATGCGCAGCGGGTGCCCAGGTTTGGGTACGCTGCCTAACCAGTGTCCAGCGCTCTTGGTGTCAATGGTAAGACTGCTCTCGAAGTGGTAATAACGGACGAAATCCAGGTGAATACCCGCAAGACCAGGGAATAAACCGAGCAGAGCCGCACAATTGTCGCTTATAATGCTTATTACCTCCGGGTTGCCTGGATCGAATACATACGCATTGCCGCTGATCGGCTCTTCTTTGTTGTTAATCCCGTGAGCATCGACGCAATAACACGAAGGGTCATCGAACAAAAGCTCGCTTGTATCAGAGGTACGCTGGATTAAAGCCCCTATCATTCCATGTACTTCGATCCCTCTTAGAATGCAGACTTCAGTCAGGGCAGCCACTTGGGCCTGCAATTCAACACGGACTGCGCTGCTGCGGGCAGGTAGGTGGATCAATACTTTTCCCACATTATTGCGAGAGCACCAATCTATGAACTGATTAAGCTCCTCCTGGCTGCGAACCTCGTTGCCCAAATACAACCATACAGCATTCTTGCTCTCTAACAATCCCGATGTCATGCTGTTTCATCCTCCAAACATAGGCCAATATGCCGTTTTTAGCTGTGCATGAAATCCCAAATTTGTTTGCCGATCAGAAGAGTCGATATGGCAATGAACAGCGGCTTCACATACCCTGCTCCATTGCGAATAGCGACCCGCGACCCGATTAAAGCACCGAACAGCATAGAAATCGCCATCGGAATCCCGTAATAGAAAT
>JARBUQ010000008.1 GCA_029239545.1 Paenibacillus sp. | reverse complement strand
AGCCCGATTGGTCGCTGCAAAGCGGAAAATTCCGCCTTAGAAGGGATGGAGTGGTCGAGAAGGACCAAAAGTGTGAACAAAAAGGGCAGGAAGGTGGAGCGGAGAAACGAAGTGTTCGCCTTTGTACTTGAATTCTAACCGCTAAATAAGATCAAAGAATTCATGTACAACCGCGATCGGAGCCCACCTGCCTGCCCTACCACGCGCCAAACTGAACTCAACCGCCAAGGACCTGACTGGTGAAACTTCCAGTCAGGTTTTTCTTACTTGCAAGTCTGTTTTTGTTTACTGAAGGGGGAGCCAAACCGGAGTCGGAGCGTACTTGCAGGTGTAGCGACAGCTATTAAACATTTTGTCAATGAGAAGGGATTGGTGTATAGTATTTGTACAAGTATGGGTGATGAGGGAAAAGGAAGGTGAGCTTCTTTGTACAATATGAAACGGGTTGTGCAGATGCTTGGAATCCCTGCCGTGACAATCCGTGCTTGGGAGAACCGCTATGGGGTTATTGAACCGGAACGAACAGAAGGCGGGCATCGGCTGTATACCGATCAGAATATTGAGGATTTGCACTGGCTGAAGCAGCAGGTATCCGAGAAGGGATTAACGATAAGTCTCGCCGCCCAGATGCTGAAGAAGAAAAGAGAAGGCGTAGATACCGGGTTTCAAGTCAAAGCAGAGAGCTTTGCTACTTATAACGAAATCTGTGAACACTTATACGATACGCTTGTTGCTTTTAACAGTGAACAGGCTAATGCCATCCTTGACAGAGCGTTTGCCGCCTACCCGTTTGAAGAAGTTTTTCATCGTGTATTGGCGCCCATTATGTACAGGATTGGGGATGAGTGGGAGTCTGGCTGGGTAAGTGTGGCACTGGAGCATTTTGTTAGCAATTTTGTATACCAACGGTTTTTCCACTATTTTCGGCTGCTTCCAACGATTCCATCTTTGCCAAGGATGATGGCTTTCTGTCCGGAGGGGGAGCATCATCAGCTAGGGCTTCTGCTGTTCGTGCTTTTTTTACGTAAAAAAGGAATTGAGGTTCTGTATTTGGGGGCCAACACTCCGGCAGATGGGATCCGCAAAATTGTGAGTGATATGGGGATTTCTTATATTTGCCTATCTCTGACGAGTAAAGAACGTCTGGACGAAACGCTGCAGTCCATCCAAGGAATAAGAGAGCAGTTTCCGAGGCTCAAATTTATTTTGGGTGGAAAAGGCTTCATGCGCATAGAGGACTCAACCCAATTCTGTGTACTTGAAGGGACTAAGGAAGTTTGGGAGGATTGGTATCGATCCGAGTTCATGATGTCAGATTCGATTATGCAGCATTGAACGGAGGGAAGCGAAATGCTTTAGGGCAGGGCATGTTCGCTTCTCTTTTGTTATACTTGGGTTATATAGAATAGGGAGTGTAACCATGAGCACTGAGCAAAGGAAGGCCGAGCATATCCGTATTTGCTTGGAGGAATCGGTTGCAGGCAAGGGGATTACTACAGGGCTTGAGCAATATCGATTTGTACATAAGGCTCTGCCTGAGCTGGATTTTCAAGAGATTGATCTAACGACGGAATTTATGGGCAAAAGAATAGGAGCTCCATTCATCATCAGCTCGATGACCGGAGGTACTGAGCAGGCCAGGCAAATTAATTTGCATCTGGCCCATGCAGCGGAAAGGCTCGGTTGGGCAATGGGGGTTGGCTCGGTCCGGGCGGCCATTGAAAATCCGCAGCTTGGAGCAACGTTCCGGGTCCGCGAGGTCGCGCCCTCGATTCCGCTCCTTGCCAATCTGGGAGCCGTCCAGTTGAACTATGGATACGGGGCAGAGGAATGCAAACGGGCGGTAGACATGCTGGAGGCAGATGGACTGGTGCTGCATCTGAATGCGATGCAGGAGGTGTTCCAGCCGGAAGGGAACACGAATTTCAAAAATTTGCTGTTGCGTATCGAGCAGCTATGCAGATCACTTGCGATTCCTGTTGGAGTTAAGGAAGTAGGATGGGGCATCGATGGAGCGACTGCCTGCCGTCTGCTGGACGCAGGCGTGAACTTCATCGATGTTGCGGGAGCGGGCGGCACCTCGTGGAGCGAGGTCGAGAAGTTCCGCTCCCGAGACGCGCTTCGCCGTCAGGCGGCCGATGCGTTCGCGGACTGGGGCGTGCCGACGGCAGCCTGCGTCCGCGATGTGCGTCGGCAGGCGCCGGGCGCAGTCATCGTCGCGAGCGGCGGCCTCACGAGCGGCGTTGACGCCGCAAAGGCGCTTGCGCTCGGCGCGGACCTCGCCGGCTTCGGGCGCGGCCTGCTGGCCGCTGCCGTGGACGGCGAGGACGCCGTGCTGCAGGCGCTCGCGCAGGTCGAGTTCGAGCTGCGCGTAGCGATGTTCGGCATCGGCGCGCGCACACTGCATGACTTGCGCAGCACGCCTGCGCTGGTGACGGCGGCAACGCTTACCGCACCGCTGGCTTAGCTGACGAAGCGGCCTTATGTGTCGGTTTCCCGACACGCTCACAATTCAAGTTGCAAATTGTATTGAAGTGGTTATTATAATCGTTCGGCCGCCATGTCGAGCTTAAGATCAACCCAGTAGAGCTACCAGATAACGGTATCTCTACTGGGTTGATTCGCGTGCTCTTGCCGATTCGCGATAAGCTCCAGGCCAAACTCCTCGTGTCCGCTTGAACGCTTTCGAGAAATGATGAACATCAGCAAATCCGCAGTATACCGCAATGTCCTGCAAAGTAAACTCCGTGGTACGCAGCAGCTCCTCGCTGTGCTGAAGCCTTAGCTTGAGCAAATACTGGTGCGGCGGCATACCGAAAGTCTCGCGAAACACCGCGCTGAATCTGGAGGGTGATAAATTAGCGCGCTTGGCCATATCTTTGACGGATAGCGATTCAGTGAGATGGAAGGAGAGGAAGGATGTAATCCAATTGAGCGACTGTGTGGTAGAGGTTGCAGGCTGCTCAACTGATGCATACTTCTTCAGGATGGACAAAATCAGCTCCGTCGCAAGCGTCTGCGCTTCCAATTGCTCGATTGCATCCCTGCTTTGCCAGCATTGAATCATACGCAGCAAAGTATCACGGAATTGAACCGGATGCTCAGGAACAAATCGGATGGGTACAAAGATCCCGTGCAGGTCATTTAACCTCGGCTGCAGGAGGGACTGATAGGCAGACAAATCCAACTGTCCAGCGCCTGTTGGAAAGCTTTGCTCTCTTAATGGGTTATAGAAAATATCCAAATGCGCATAAGGTGTAATCGTATTCGTCGTACCTTGAAGAATAAGCACGCTGTTAGGCTGAATCAGGCAAAATTGACCGCTTTCAAAGGTGTATTGAACCCCGTCCACATGCACAAGGAAGTTTCCCTCCTGCACATAAATCAACAAATAATCCAGCAAACGCCGAATGGGCATATGCCAAGGAGTACGGACAGCGAACTCGCTGTTCCGAATGAAGGGGACGACTGGTTGACGGCTCATTAGCTCTTCCAAGGTTGTCATATATGCTGACCCGTAAGTGGTGGGAACTTCGGGTTGTCTTCGGCATGCCCTGCTTCATTAGTTTCATTCATCCGGGAAGCCCCCTTCAATAATTTTTTCTGTATTCTCAATTTATCAGAAGGACAGACATTATAACAGTCATTTTTGACAAATAAGCTAGTCGGGTTGCACAATGTCAGGACTTTCTTCCAATCGTATAATAAAAGCTGTGCATGAACACGGAATACTCCATCAACCCACAGAAAGAAGGTTCCCAATATGGATAGAAACAGCGGCAGTCTTCCCGATTTACAGCAATCGTACGAGTTAACGGAGGAACAAATAACCAGCTACGGAAAGCAGGGTCACATTAGGCTTCGCGGGGTCGCCGATCAAGTGGAAGTGAATGCATACAGACCTATTATTAATGATCTAGTAAGACAATTAAACAAAAACTCCAGACCGCTTGAAGAGCGGGACACGTACGGGAAGGCATTTATTCAAATCGGCAATGTATGGGTGAGCAGCGAAGCTGTACAGAGGTTTGTATTTGCAAGGCGGTTCGCAAAAATTGCCGCAGAGCTTATGGGAGTGGACCGGGTGCGAATATACGCGGATCAAGCGCTGTTCAAGGAGCCTGGCGGAGGTCATACACCTTGGCATCAGGATCAGATTTACTGGCCGCTTGATACGAATCATACGATTACGATGTGGATGCCGCTCGTTCCGATTCCTGAGGAGGTTGGCTCTATGACATTTGCCTCAGGGACCCACAAGCAAGGCCATATTACGAAGCAAGTCATCTCGGACGAGTCTCACAGGACTTTGAAATCCTACATCGAGGATAAAGGGATTGAGACGATAAATTACGGCGGCATGAGTGCTGGAGACGCTACTTTTCATGCGGGGTGGACGCTGCATAGCGCTCCCTCGAATCCGACCGAACAGATGAGGGAAGTTATGACGATCATTTACTATGCGGACCCTACTCATCTGCTCGAGCCTGATAGCAACGCGCGGCGGAATGATCTTATCAACTGGTTCCCGGGACTGCAGGGCGGCGATAGGGCAGAAGGACCAACTCACCCGATCCTGTTTGATCGCCGTGCTTAAATAGTAGAATATGTGGAGCAAGCCCATGAATTTCATTCATGGGCTTGTTTATTTTCCTGATTTTATGTCAAAACTAGTAGCAGTCTATCCATGCTCGTTGTGTGATAAATTTGGGAGTTATTGATCTAGGAGGGGTAAGATTATGCTTAGAAAAAGTTGCCTGGGGTTGTTAAGCTTTCTGCTGCTATTCGTCTTAAGTATGCCTGTGCTGGCAGCCAATGAACAATCCGTTGTACCGACAAGTGAAGGGACGCAAGCGGTCGAGCTGACACCGAGTGCTACTTCAGCCGTTTTGATGGATGCAGACACCGGGACCGTCCTTTACGAGAAAAATATGAACGAGAAGAAAGCGCCGGCAAGCATTACCAAAATTATGACGATGGTGCTCATCATGGAGGCACTTGATCAAGGCAAGATCACGATGGATGAGAAGGTTCGCACTAGTGAATACGCTGCATCGATGGGTGGATCGCAGATTTTTCTGGAGCCCGGTGAAGAGTTGACGGTTGAGGAGATGCTCAAAGGAATTGCAATGGCATCCGGCAATGACGCTTCCGTAGCAATGGCGGAGAAAATAGGCGGGTCCGAGGAAGCCTTCGTGCAAATGATGAATGTCAAAGCCAAGACACTCGGGATGAATAATACACATTTCGTTAATGTGAACGGATTGCCTGCCGACAATCATTACACAACGGCTTTTGATATTGCGATGATGTCCAAAGAGCTCCTGAAGCATGAGGAAATCACGAAATTTACAGGGATGTATCAAGATTATTTGCGCAAAGAATCGGCCAAGCCGTTCTGGCTGGTGAATACGAACAAGCTTGTACGCTTTTACCCGGGCGCTGATGGGCTGAAGACGGGGTATACGAGTGAAGCGAAGTTCTGTTTGTCGGCAACTGCCAAGCGGGACAACTTCCGTGTAGTAGCGGTTGTTCTGGGAGAACCGGATACGAAGACGCGGAATGCGGAAGTAACCAAGCTGTTCGACTACGCCTTCTCGCAATATTCGAATCATCCGATTTTCAAAGCGGGTGACGAGATCGGGACATTGAAGGTGGAGAAAGGCAAGCAAACGGAAGTGCCGATCACTGCTGCCCATCAATACTCGGTCCTGATCAAGAAAGGCGAGGCTAACGAGGATATTCGTCATGAGCTGCAGTTGGAGCCAAACGTGAAAGCCCCGATAACCGCAGGGCAGTCCATTGGGAAGTTAGTCGTATTCAAGGGTGATGTAAAGATAGCAGAGTTCGCCATCGAATCCCCGGCCAATGTGGCAAAAGCAAGTCTATGGACCCTAATGAAACGAACAGGCTCGAAGTTGTTTACTATAAATTGATGGAATGACTTAAAAAGGCAATAGGGTTCCCGTTGATCGTTTGCTAATCTTCGGGAACATATTGCTTCATTGTGCCTAATTCGCCATATAAGCTCAAAAAATGTCTAATTGTATCGTTTTTTTAAATTAAATAGCAGTTTTCTTCTAGTTTTGTCGCCTTGCAGGAATTACCATTCGTTTCGTAGAAATTAGTCTGCAACACGAAGGGAGTGAGGCTAACCTTGAGTCTGCATATTGAATTGGAGCATTATCGACGAACGCTGATTGTCCGCTTAAGCGGTGAATTGGATCATCATTCGGCCGAAACAGTTCGTACCCGTATGGAGGAAGCGATTCTGAAAGGGGATACCCGTCATGTCGTTCTAAGCCTGAAAGAATTGTCCTTCATGGACAGCTCAGGTCTGGGAGTCATATTGGGTCGTTACAAACAGATTACCGGCAAGGGCGGCAAGATGGTCGTGTGTGAAGTGAATTCAGCAGTTTATCGGTTATTTGAAATGTCAGGCTTGTTCAAGATACTAGCGTTTCAAGAGAATGAGAGACTTGCACTTTCCAGTCTGGAGGTCGTTTCATGAGTGGACCTAATTTTATGACCTTGCAGTTTGCCAGCCGTTCGCAGAATGAAGCCTTCGCGCGTGTAGCGGTGGCCGCCTTCGTGTCCCAGCTTGACCCGACTCTGGAGGAATTGACCGATATTAAGACGGTTGTGTCCGAGGCTGTCACGAACTCTATCATTCACGGCTATGACGAGAGAGTCGATGGTGTAGTTACGATCTCGGCTACCATTGAAGGGGATCGGGTGCATCTTGTAATTGAAGATACCGGCAACGGAATTGAAGATGTGGAAATGGCCAGAGAGCCTTTATTCACAACGAAGCCAGAGATGGAACGTTCTGGAATGGGCTTCACCATTATGGAGAATTTTATGGATGAGGTTGCTATCGTGTCTTCTCCGGGGCATGGCACCAAAATTACGATGGTCAAACGGATAGAATCAAAAAAAGCGCTGTATAACTAGGGGTAGGTGACAATGAATGTGGATCTGAAGCATGCCTCACACAGTTATTTAGATGATAACGAAGTCAAAAGGCTGATTGCTCTTAGTCAAGCAGGCGACGCATTGGCGCGTGAGACGCTGGTGAACTGCAACATTCGCCTCGTCTGGTCGGTAGTGCAGCGTTTCTTGAACCGCGGTTATGAGCCGGAAGACTTGTTCCAAATCGGTTGCATCGGCCTGCTGAAGTCCGTCGATAAATTCGATTTGTCCTATGACGTCAAATTTTCTACCTACGCAGTCCCTATGATTATCGGCGAGATTCAACGCTTTCTGCGGGATGACGGTACTGTTAAGGTAAGCCGTTCCTTGAAGGAATTGGCCAATAAAGTGCGGAAGAAAAAGGACGAGCTGTCCAAGCGCCTCGGTCGTCTGCCGACAATCGGTGAAGTGGCAGAGGATCTGGGGATCACGTCTGAGGAAGTTGTATTCGCACAGGAAGCGAATAAGCCGCCTACTTCTATCCACGAGACGGTGTTCGAGAACGACGGGGATCCGATCACGTTAATGGATCAGATTGCGGATGAAGGTCAAGAACGCTGGCTCGACAAGCTGGCGCTCAATGAAGCGATCAACACGTTGAATGAGAGGGAGCGGCTCATCGTATATCTGCGATACTTCCGCGATCAGACCCAGTCTGAGGTCGCGAGTCGCCTTGGCATCTCGCAAGTCCAAGTCTCCAGGCTGGAGAAGAAGATACTCCAGGTAATCAAAGAACAGATCGCCCAGTAGGGCGATCTGCGTGAAAGGCAAGGCTGCCGATGATGCTGATCGGCAGCCTTTGTTGTTGAAGGGGAAGCTTGAGTTTGTCTAACAGCAGCTTAACACTTCGCTCCGCTCATTTCATTGGTGAACATACGCTTGTATTCCTTGGGCGTAACCCATTCTGCGCTCGCAGGGGCGTAGTGGAACTGCAGGGCACGGCGCTTCTTGCTGCTGAAGTTGCTTGGCGTCCCGTGATGAAGCAGTCCGTGGAAGAATAACATGCCGCCTGGCTGAAGGGGAGCCACATACGCGCGGTCTACCTCTACATTCTCATCGCATATTTGCCAATCTCTGACCGCATAATGCGGGACTCCTCCACGCATATGGGAGCGGGGGATAATATGCATACAGCCGTTATCCACACCGGCCTCGTCTAATGCGATCCACACACCTACAATCGCTTTCTCGAAGTCCAGTCCGCGATATGCCATATCCTGATGCCAAGGCTTCTCCCCTCCTCCTTGCGGCGGTTTCAGCAGAGCCATATCCTGAACGAGCTTGCCTGGTTCTCCCAGAGCGAGCTCCACAGCCTTCAGAATGGCGGGATCATGTGCTATGTCATAGAAACGTTGATCATAATTAACGAAATCTCCAATTTTTCTGGTTGCGAGCTCGTATTGCTCGGAGCTGAGAGACACCTGTTCTTCCGAACGTGTAATCTGGACAGAAGGAAGCTGGACTTTCTTGCTTTCTTCAGCTTCCGTAAGAGGTACAACCCGTTTGGTTAGCATCAGCGCTTCAAAATCCTCGCGCGATCTCACACGTCGCGCTTCTAACATCTCCCTAATGGCCTGCTTCGCATTTTCTACCGTTTGCTCCGATAAGCCTGTCCGTGCGGCCAAATAACCTTGCTCACGATAAAAATCGGCATCAGAAGCCTGAAGATCATTTAGATGCTCGACATATTGAACCAGCTCGGCTGCAGGGTACAGCATTTGATTGATTTCTTCCGGATTTGTTAATTTCATGGTGATCCCTCCGTTATGGATGAATGATGGCTATAGGGTTATCATAACGGCTTAGCGTAATTGCGACCATGGAGCAGGATGAACAGGATTTGTACAAAACAGCACATATAGTGCAAAGTCAGACTATAAATTGTAAATCGAATAAAGCTTTCTGCTCTGATTTTGTACTAGACTGACAAGTATCGAAAAATATTGGAGCAGTGTGAGTAGGTTCTGCCTCTCCGCCGCATACTACAGGGAAAGCTTGTCACAAAAGGGAGTGATCCCATGCAAATCCCGCCTTCCAGACTTCTATATTTGCGGCTCCGCAAACGGATCGTGGTGAACAAAGGTGTACCTATACGGCTTAGAGATGTTGCACAAATGCTGGCCGATCCATCGATTGAGGATAAACTTAAAGAACTTCCCCTGCATACTCCCGGTGAAAGGGATGGCTCGATATTATTGATTGATATGCTGAGAGTCGTTGCAGTCATAAGGGCGGAGTTTCCTGATCTGCAGATTGAGCATTTTGGAGAACCGCATGTTCTGATAGAAGTTATGACCCCTTCCCGTAAGTTCAATCCATTGCTGTTCGCGCTCGTATGGCTGCTGCTGTTCGTAGGTTCCGGCCTCGCGATTATGAACTTTCACGTCGATGTGAGCATGTTAGAAGTGCATCGTAAATTATATGAGATGATTTCTGGCGATGCCGTCGAGCATCCTTATTGGCTGCAGATTCCATATTCATTCGGTCTGGGGGCGGGAATGGTCATCTTTTTCAACCAGCTGTTCAAAAAGAAATTCAGTGAAGAGCCAAGTCCGCTCGAAGTGGAAATGTTCATGTATCAGGAAAATTTGAACCGCTATGTGATAACAGAGGAATACACGAAGCTTCAGGACAGCAAGGATCATTCATGATGATGCATGGCTTTCTGCAAGCGTCTGCTTATATTTTTATAGGGATAGCAGGAGGGGTAGCGGTGGGAGGCGGGATGGTGGCCTTTCTGGTCGTGCTGGATGTCATTCCAAGGCTAGCGCAAATCGCCAAGTCGCCCAACCGTATTCATGGACTGGAGACGGCTGTTGTGTCGGGAGTCATGTTTTTTACATTGGCTGATTTTTTCGATTGGACCTTTCGTTTGGCGCCGCTCTCGGCTGTATGTATTGGATTGTTGGCTGGCTGCTTCGTCGGTATGCTGGCAGGAGCGCTGACGGAGGTGCTGAATGTATTTCCCATAATGGCCAAAAGGATGGGCATAGGCGATTACATCATATGGTTATTGATGGCTATGGTGTTCGGTAAGGTAGCAGGTTCGTTATTCGATTGGTTATGGTACTCGGTCTAGAAGAAGTCTCGGGACAGTAGTCAGAATGAACGGAGGAGGAAGATCCGCATGGAGAAAAACGATTCAGAGCAATCAGAGCAGTCACAACTTCAGTTTCAATCTCATTCCCCATCCCAGGACGAGGGCAGCAGTTCACACAAATTTGAACGCTCGGGTATTATTATACATAGGAGACATAGGCGCAAACACAACAATAAGGACGATGAGCAGGAGAATGAGAGGGTACAGGACAAAGAAGACAATAAACCTGATGATGATAATAATAATGATGATGACAAAAAAGCTGAAATGGATGCCAAAGACAAACTGACTGATGAAGAGATGAGCTTGAAGCATGAGGATCGGATTTTTTCAGAGCTGGATGATATAAAACGTGCATTGGAGGAAAAAGTAGGACTCACCCGAAGCTTCGATCTCGTCTTTCGTGAAATGGTGTTTGGAGGTACGAAACGCTCTGCCTTTTTTTACTTGAACGGTTTTGCCAAGGATAATGTGCTTACAGATATAATAACAAGGCTGACCTACGTTCAGCATGAACAGCTCGTTCCCGACACTCTGAAGAGCTTTCTGGAGCAGTTCATTCCCCATATCCAAGTAGAATCCATGCATGATTTGGATAAGGTCGTAGAGTTCGTGCTGATGGGCTCAACCGCGTTGTTCATAGAAGGGGAGACAACCGCGTTAGTAATCGATGCCAAATCCTATCCCGTCCGTTCCATTGAGGAGCCTGATCTGGAAAGAGTTGTGCGCGGAGCGCGTGACGGGTTCGTTGAGACGCTGCTGACTAATGTTACTCTGGTAAGGCGGCGCATACGCGACCCTAGACTTAAGCTGGATCTGTTCACTGTCGGCAGGAGGACGAACACACATGTATGCGTCGCTTATATAGAAGATATCGCGAATCCAAGCCTGGTGAAGTCGATTCAGGACAAGATAAAGGGTGTGGAAATCGACGGGATTCCGCTTGGTGATAAACAGCTTGAGGAAGCTATCATAGGCAAGGGCTGGAACCCTTATCCATCGGTGCGTTATTCTGAGCGTCCTGACGTTGTGAGCGCACATTTGTTGGAAGGCCACGTCATTTTGTTTGTTGATACCTCGCCCAGCGTCATGATTTTGCCAACTACATTTTTTCATTTGATTCAACATGCAGAAGAATACAGACAGTCTCCATTTGTCGGCAGCTATTTAAGATGGGTTCGCTTCATAGGTATTTTCACTTCGCTCTTCCTTCTCCCCTTATGGTTCCTGGTTGTATCTAATCCAGATATCAAACCTCCGGGGCTTGAATTTTTGGGGCCGCAGGAGCAGGGGTCGCTGCCCTTGCTGGTGCAATTTCTCATTGTAGAGATTGGTGTGGATTTAATGAGACTGGCCGCTGTGCATACTCCTTCGCCGCTAACCGTAGCCATGGGGCTTGTTGCAGCAATCCTGGTTGGTGATATCGCAGTGAAGACGGGGTTGTTCATCAATGAAGTCATTATGTATATGGCTCTTGCAACTATAGGAATGTTCGCAACTCCAAGCTATGAGCTGGGTCTGGCCAATCGTATTGTCCGTCTGGGATTTCTCATAGCGGTTTCGTTCTTCAAGATACCGGGGCTCGTCATTGGAGCGACATTGTGGCTGATCGTCCTGGGGACCCAGCGTTCCTATAATGCGCCTTATCTATGGCCGTTTCTTCCGTTCGATGCCAAGGCTCTGCTTAAGATTCTTATCCGCGTACCTGTTCTGCATGATAAAGTTCGATTGAGTATTACGAAGGCACAGGATAGAACCCGTCAGCCATCACCAGAAAAATAAGTCGCTTGTCATGTGTCCCCCTCTTCCTGAGGTAAGCTTCAGGCGGAGGTTTTTTGACTTTGCCTGCAATCCGTGTGTCCCTCATATTGTCATTGGATTCGAGCTGTGGTACTTTAGAAACAGACCAGTATGGCAAGGACTTAAGAGAAGAGGAATGTTTATGCATCTACACGGAACAAGCACTATTAATGATGAAGGCCGTCTGGTTATCGGCGGATGTGATACCCAACAATTAGTTCAGCAATACGGGACCCCCTTATACGTGTATGATGAAGAGTTAATTCGTACTCGCTGCCGTGAATTCAAAGAGGCCTTCCAGGAGACAGGCGTGCAATTTCAAGTGGCTTACGCCAGTAAAGCCTTTTGTGTCAAAGCGATGTGCCGATTAGTCGAGGAGGAAGGGTTATCGCTGGATATTGTTTCTGACGGTGAACTGCACACGGCTCTTGAGGCTGGCTTCCCTGCCAATCGAATTCATTTTCACGGCAATAACAAAACACCCTACGAAATCGGGATGGCGCTTGAAGCGAATATTGGTTGTTTTGTAGTAGATAACTTTCTCGAGCTTCATGTGTTGAATGAAATGGCGCTTGAGAAGAACAAGAAGGTGAACATCCTGCTTCGGATCACACCTGGTGTTGAAGCTCATACCCATGAATTCATCTCAACAGGGCAGATCGATTCGAAGTTCGGATTCGACTTGGAGAACGGTACAGCACTTCGGGCGATCCAGGAAGCGTTGAAGCTTGAACAGCTTCGTCTGCTCGGTATTCATTCTCACATAGGCTCTCAAATATTTGAAGTTGATGGATTCAAGGCTGCCGCTGACAAAGTATCACGTTTTGCGGCTGAGGTGAGGGATCAATTGGGTTGCACCTTTACCGTCATTAATCTGGGTGGAGGCTTCGGGATTCGATATATGGAGGGGGATACTCCACTGCCGGCTGGACATTATGTTGCAGCGATAGTGGATGCCGTCAAGACGAACTTCGCGGCTTACAACTACCCTATGCCTGAGATCTGGATTGAACCGGGGCGCAGCATTGTAGGGGATGCAGGCACGACATTGTATACAGTTGGCTCTGTGAAGGATATTCCAGGTGTGCGCAAATACGTTGCCGTAGACGGCGGTATGACCGATAATCCGCGCCCGGCCCTCTATGATGCCAAGTACGAGGCGATGCTGGCTAACCGCGCCTTCGACGTAGAGGAAGAGGTTGTCTCCATTGCAGGCAAGTGCTGCGAATCCGGCGATATGCTGATCTGGGATCTGGCACTGCCGGTCGTACGCACGGGGGATGTGCTGGCTGTATCTTGTACAGGTGCTTACAATTATGCGATGGCCAATCATTACAATCGTATTCGCAAGCCAGCCGTTATTTTCGCGAGAGATGGCAGGTCAGATGTTGTTGTCCGTAGAGACACCTATGCGGATATTGCAGGCAATGATGTGATTCCGGAGAGAATGCAGAGACAGACGGTAAAGAGCGGCGAGCTCTAAGCCAGGTAATCGATTAGAAGCTCTGAAGATCAGTTGAATTCGATTTCGTATGAAATTGAGTGAAGCTTGATCTTCAGAGCTTTTTTTGTTCGAACTGAGACTTCTAGCGATTCTGGTAGCTAGTAGCCCGGTTGCATACTCCGTCCGTGGTAACAGGTCCGGCCCGGATGTGCAGCAAGATTCGATTGACGTATATATGGGTAATGATGAACATACAGGAAATCCTAAATACTAAGCAAAGGGAGTTGGTTAACATGGCACTTCAAGAAAACCGCAATATTGAAATTGAGAAGAGAAATGTTGAAGAGAAAAGAGACAGCAGTATGGTTGCATCAACCTTTATCAAGTATGCGGCATATGTAATTATTTTCTTCATGGCTCTATTCTTTCTGGTGAAGTACGTATTCCCGATGTTCTAGACTATGCAATGAGAAACGGAGCATACGGTCTTAATGACCAGTATGCTCCGTTTTTGATAGAAGCGCACTAAGCATGGAGCCTGGTGAACTTCCAGTTAGGTATTTTAAGTGCACAAGCTTGCACCAAAATACAAGCTGCCTTCCGGTAAGGAAGACAGCTTGCTTTTATCCATCATGGCTATCGGACAACAGAGGCGCCGCTTCGTCGCAACGCAGCTTCTGCTGCTGCTTCATCCGAAGGCTCACTATCCACAAGGAGCAGCAAGTTGCCTCTCTCCAAATATTCCGAGTACTGCTTGGAATCCGAATCATTGAAACCGAGATCGCGCAGCTTTTGCTTGGCATCCCAGTTAATGGGATCCAATGCTGATTCGCCGATAACTCCACCCGGATACCCTGCAGGGGCGCCGGGAACAGCATTTCCGAGCGTGTCGCCAAGATACGTAGGACTGGCTGCCGCCAAGGGGATTACTGGTGCATTAAGCCCGGAATTAGGTTCAGCATATCTATAGCCGTTAAGCTCACGGTCCTGATCTTCTATTTTCTCGACATTAACCTCTGTCTCGCTGTCAACACGTCCAGCCTGATCCTCATTCCTTGCAATCACTCGGATCTTCTCAACGGAGATGCCTTGCTCTTTGAGCATTTTAATGGCTTCCACAGCATGTCCTTGCTGTTCGAATACTCCCACTATTTGAGTCATGGTCAGCGCCTCCTTTTGTTTATAAGTTAGTATGGCTATTTATTGTTCTAAGATTCGTAGCTATGGACGCGATTCCTGACCAGAATCAGTACCTTGCCCTCATCCAATTCAGACTCATATTGCTGAGCTTGAGAAGGAGATAGTCCAACAGACTCAAGCTTGGCGCGAAGCTCATCACCTCTGGAGCGGAACAGGTTGGCAACTGAATTCAGCAAGCCTTCCTCCTCCATGGTAATGGTGTTTACATCAGCTGCGTGAGCCAGGTCATTCGTCCGTTCCTTGGAGTGAGCAACAACATAGGTATCTTCTCTCAAAATTCCTTGTCGATGCAAAATATCAATTTCCTCCATGGCACGTGCAGCATTATCAACCAATTTTGCATAGGGATTCGCTCTCATTAGTAACGCCTCCTTAGATAGTGTGAAATGTGATAAATGTGTTTGTCCCTGCTGGGTTCTTATTACCCTTTGGGCAGCACTATGAAACATTGCAGCGACACCAAAAAAGCCTGACTGGAAGTTCACCAGTCAGGTTCTTGGAGGGGGAATTCAGTTTGGCGCATGGGAGGGCAGGAAGGTGAGCTCCGATTGCCTCTTGAACTTGTGTTTTTTAATTACATTTTTTAACGGTTGCAACACAAGATTCAAAGGGCAAGCGCTGACGCTTCTCCGCTCCACCTTCCTGCCCTTTCTGTTCGACTTGGATTAGGGAGTTACCCTCTCCTTGCACTTTGCAGCCGCTTGATCTGGACGCGCATCTTCAATTCGGTATTCATATCTACGTACCCCCTTGTAATATTCGGGGTACCTCTTTCCCACGCAGCCACCATCTACATTCAATTAATTGCCAAAAAGCAACTAATCTCACTCTGGACCCCAAATCAAACGATTTTAATTGCAAAACCGCAACTAAATCCTACTACACGGTCCCCGAATAGACTCTCTTGCCCATTTAATTGCTTTTCTGTCACTAATCCGACCACATTAGTAGGTCTGGTCGATTTAATTGCTTTTTTGCAACTAATCTCCTCCTCCACCCAAACAAGGAACCCAAACAAGAGAGTAGCCTTCGCTCTCTCCCAGAATCTTGTACTTTCTAGATAAGTTCACCAAAAAAAGCCGTTCCACGGTGAAATCACCAGGAACAGCCTTAAGTTGGAGTGTGAAATATTCAAGCTATATGGAGAGAAGGTGAGCCATTAAGCCTCGTCCCAAACCTTTACTTCTTTCATTGTATCGCCTTGAGTTGTGGCATCTATGTACTCCATGCCTTTTACAACTTTACCGAAAATCGTATGAACACCGTCCAGGTGTGCTTGAGGCTGGTAGCAAATAAAGAACTGGCTGCTGCCTGTGTTCTTTCCTGCATGTGCCATAGAAAGAGTGCCGCGCTCATGCTTGCTCGTGTTGCTGGAAGCTTCACAATCGATGTTGTAGCCTGCTCCGCCGTAGCCAGTACCCTGTGGACAGCCAGCCTGAGCAACGAAACCTTTGATCACCCGGTGGAATTTAAGCCCGTTATAGAAACCGGAGTTAGCTAATTTCTCGAAGTTGGCAACTGTATTCGGAGCTTCTTCCGGATAAAAGTCGATTAGAATCATTTCACCATTTTGTAATTCAATGCTACCTTTTTTCATTGTATACCTCCATGTGGGAATGTTGTACGACCATTGTACTAAAAAGAAGCGCGTGAAGCAAAGTGAGCCTGTCGGGCTGCTACTTTTTTTGTTTATTCAGAAGTAGTATCCGTTCTTTTTCCTTTTTGTTTTGCCTTCGTCTTGGTCGTTGTCTTCCTCCTTGGTTTCTTTTTCTTCGTGAAAAACTACGCTGCTTTGGCCGATGATGTTGTCGAGAGGGGTATAACTCATGTCGGGCAATGCCTTTCCTTTGATCATTTTATAAACAATGATTACCAGTAGAAGCACGATCGGAAACATCAAAGAAAGCTGGAGATAAAAGCCGAAGTTCATCTTATCACCCCTTATTTGTATAAACCATGCGAAATATTACGAAACTTAAGTAATCTGGTTTCAAACCGCTGAAATGACGGAAAAAGCTGTTATATCACACTTTGCGGATCGGAAAAAGAGGTAATATAGCACAAAAGCAGCTCCCGTTAATGGTTTGAAGGTAAAATGAAGGGGTAAAAGCCCTTGCCTTTTTTATTTTGAAGTGGTACCATTCTATGAAAGAACAATGTAACCCACAATTTAATATGTTATTCTTTCGGGGCAGGGTGCAATTCCCTACCGGCGGTAATTTCGCAGCAATGCGAATCAGTCCGTGACCCGTGTTTGAGCCTCGGCTCAGCCGGTGGACTCGGTGCAACTCCGAGACCGACAGTATAGTCTGGATGGGAGAAGGAATGACGGAGAAACCGATGTATGACGGAGCGTTCGGCATGTTATGTGCATTTTTTCACATGCGCAACCATATCCGATCGTTCGTTTCGTAATGCGAGAGCCATGTTTTTCTCGCAGTCATTTCGATACGTTTATCATTCGTTTGCAACAACAGCAAGTTTTATTTGTGCTGGGCTGCGAACTCCGCTCATAAGCTCTTATGTTTATCATTATGCCCCTTTACCGATCCAGGTAAAGGGGCTTTTCGCACTTCTTCAAGAGGAGGAGAATGGCTGGATGCACGGAATGGATCGATTGAATGACGAAACATACATGCGCTTGGCGCTGCAATTGGCCGAACAGGCCCGGGGTCAGACCGGGATTAACCCGGTTGTCGGGTGTGTCCTTGTGAAGGATGGCCGCATTGTGGGAATGGGTGCTCATCTGCAAAGGGGCTCTCATCATGCAGAGATCAATGCCATTCTGATGGCTGGCTCGGATGCTGAGGGAAGTACAGCCTATGTGACGCTTGAGCCATGCAGTCACCACGGACGAACTCCTCCATGCTCCGAGCGCCTCGTTACAGAGAGGGTCAAACGCGTCGTGGTAGCTTGCGTGGACCCGAACCCAGCAGTTGCAGGCACAGGCATTGAGCTGCTGCGCAATCATGGGATTGAAGTACGTGTAGGGGTGCTTGAAGAGGAAGCCCGGTCGATGAACGAGGCTTTCAATAAGTACATTACAACGAGAATTCCATGGGTTACTTTGAAGACAGCTGTTACCTTGGACGGGCGAATCGCTTCACGCACAGGTGATAGCAAGTGGATCAGCGGAGAAGCTTCAAGGGAGCTTGTTCATACGCTGCGTCATCGTCATCAAGCGATCATGGTCGGTGTAGATACAGTTATCGCCGATAACCCGCAATTAACTACCCGTCTCTCTGTACCGGGGCTTCAGCCGATCAGAGTAATTGTAGATTCCAAGCTGAGGCTCCCGCTGGATGCCCAGGTTGTAACAGATCGTAATGCTCGTACTTTGGTCATTACGACTCAGAGCGCTTCTATTGAACAAATGATGAAGCTCAATGCTATGGGTGTAGGGGTCATGAAATGCGGCGATGGATCAAGAGTTGATCTAGGCTTGGCCCTCGCCATGCTGGGAGAGAGGGAGATTTGCTCTGTTCTTCTTGAGGGTGGAGGTACTTTGAACGGAGCCATGCTGGACGCCGGACTTGTGGATAAAGTCATGATGTTTATCGCTCCCAAGATCATTGGCGGAGGCTCTCAAGCGCCTTCCGCATTCGAGTTTGCCGGCATGGATCGAATGTCGGATGCAATTGCGATTGACAGGCTCCAGATGGAGCGCGTGGGGGATGATTGTTGTTTAATCGGTTATCCGCGTTATGAAAGGAGCAAACCCGCATGTTCACCGGAATCATAGAAGAGATCGGCAGGATGCGACGCATTCGCAAGCAAGGTCAAGCGATGATTCTGACTATCGAGGCCCGTATCCTATTAGAGGATGTCAAGCTGGGTGACAGTATCGCAGTTAATGGAGTGTGTCTGACAGTTATAGCATTCGACAGCGACAGCTTCACCGTGGATGTTATGCCGGAGACGTTTCGACTTACAACTCTGGCTCGATTGCAGAACGGCAGTCGAGTCAATCTGGAGCGCGCCATGCAGGCGAGCAGTCGATTCGGAGGTCATATCGTGCAGGGGCACGTCGATACAACCGGCACTATCGTTGCCCGTCATCGGGAAGAGAATGCCGTAGTGTTCCAAGTAGAACCGGGCTCAGTGGAGCCGATGAAATATATGCTGCCTCACGGATCTATTACAATCGACGGCATAAGCTTGACGCTTGTAGCGGTGTCCGAACAGTCCTTCACAGTCTCGATCATTCCGCATACACTTGCCCAAACGATTCTTGAAGAGAAGCAGCCAGGAGATACGGTTAATTTGGAATGTGATATATTGGGCAAATATATCGAACGCCTCTTGTTCTTCCGCACTCGTGGGGATGCTTCAGCTTCCAATTCTGCCGCTCCATCATCTGGAAGAGTGACAGAAGCATTCCTGGCTCAGCATGGATTTCTGTGATTTTAGACAATCCGCTTGCAAGCACAGCAACTATTCGACAACATCGAGGGGGATGTCCCATGGGACAACAACAGACGTTATTTCATACGATTGAGGAAGCGATCATTGATTTGATGTTAGGAAAAGTCATTATCGTGGTGGATGATGAGGATCGTGAGAATGAAGGAGACTTCATTGCTCTGGCAGATAAAGCAACACCAGAGGTCATTAATTTCATGATCAAGGAAGGACGCGGACTAGTCTGTGTGCCTATTACAGAGGAACGGGCGCTCGAGCTTGACTTGCCTCCTATGGTAGCGCGCAACAGCGATTATCATGGCACTGCGTTCACGGTATCCGTTGATCATGTGGATACATCGACCGGGATATCCGCTTACGAGAGGGCGACTACAGTTCTGCGCATGATTGATCCTGCATCGAAGCCGGCGGATTATCGCAGGCCGGGACACATTTTTCCGCTGATCTCCAAGAATGGCGGTGTTCTTCGCCGTGCAGGGCATACTGAAGCTGCCGTAGACTTGGCCAGAATGTGCGGCTCTTATCCAGCTGCTGTCATCTGTGAAGTCATCAAAGAAGATGGTACAATGGCCAGAGTGCCTGATTTGCATGAGATCTCGGTTAAGCATGATCTGAAGATCATTACGATCCAGGATCTGATTCATTACCGCAACGAGAAGGAGAAGCTGGTCAAGCGGGAAGTAGAAATTCAACTGCCGACCGAATTCGGAATGTTCACCGCGCTGGCCTATACGAATGAAGTGAATGCCCATGAGCATGTGGCTCTCGTTAAGGGCAAGATCGATCCTGAGCAGCCTGTTCTTGTCCGCATGCATTCGGAATGTTTGACTGGAGATGTATTTCACTCCCAGCGATGTGACTGCGGGCCTCAGCTGGCTGCGGCTCTGGAGCAGATCGAGAAGGAAGGACGCGGTGTGCTCGTCTATTTGCGTCAAGAAGGTCGGGGTATCGGTTTGATTAACAAAATGAAAGCCTATTTGCTGCAAGAGCAGGGATTGGACACAGTAGACGCGAATATTAAGTTAGGCTTTGCTCCGGATTTGCGGGATTATGGCATTGGAGCCCAGATCCTGAAGGATATCGGGGTTCGGCAAATTCGTCTGTTAACGAACAATCCGCGCAAGATCAAGGGTCTTGAAGGTTATGGAATGGAAGTTGTGGAACGGGTCCCCATTCAGATGGAGGAGCAAGAGGACAACAAGAAATATTTGCGGACCAAGAAAGCGAAGCTGGGCCATCTGCTTAATTTCATCGATGCCGACGGCATCTGAATCTAATATCCGATCAATTACAACATAAAGGAGCTTACTATAATGACACGTGTATATGAAGGACATTTAATTTCAGAAGGTTTAAAATATGGGGTAGTAGTGGGACGATTCAACGAGTTCATTACATCCAAGCTGCTGGGAGGCGCTCTGGACGCATTCAAACGTCATGGCGCAAAAGATGAAGAAGTGGATATTGCCTGGGTTCCCGGAGCATTCGAAATTCCATTGGTGGCGCAAAAAATGGCAGCAAGCGGCCGTTATGACGCTGTTATAACATTAGGAGCTGTTATCAGAGGATCGACCCCGCATTTTGACTACGTGTGCAGTGAAGTGGCTAAAGGCGTATCGGCGATCAGCCTGAAGACAGGAGTTCCTACTATATTCGGAGTTCTGACAACGGATTCCATCGAGCAAGCCATTGAGCGTGCAGGTACCAAAGCAGGTAACAAAGGTTGGGAAGCTGCAGCAACTGCAATTGAGATGGCGAATCTGACCAAGCAGCTGGAGGGATAATGAGCCTGTTCAACGGGTTTCAATTGGATTCTTTGTTGTACCGCATTACTGCTCTGCTGCTGGCGATTGCCGTTCATGATGCTGTTCAGGCGGGGGTAGCCTTGCTTATGAAGGACCGGACAGCCAAGGAGCAGGGCAGATTGACAATCAATCCACTTGCACATCTCAGCACTATAGGACTGCTGCCGGTTCTCTTCGGGCCATTCGGCTGGTCCAGGCCAGTACCGGTTGATCGGACCAAGCTGCCTGGCAATTCCGCATTTCGAGCAGTGATAATATTTGGCAGCGGGGCGCTTGCCAATCTGTTGTTGGGCATTTTCCTCTGGTGGCTTACGTTCCGATTGCCTGTATCTGCGGCTGATAGCCTGCTGCCAGTATGGCTGCTTGAATTGGTTCGCGGTATTCTGCAGTGGAGCTATATTGGCAATATGATGTTTTTCCTGATTCATCTACTGCCCTTATATCCCTTGGACCTTTGGAAAATAATACGCGGATGGTTTCCTTCAACATGGGAGCCTTGGCTTTTGAAAAATGAAAAATTCGGTATCGCTATCCTGATAGGGTTATTCGTAACCCCCTTCGGACAGTGGATGTTCGAGAAAAGCTTCAATTGGTTAAGCAGTGTAGTGATGAATATGTATGCGATAGGCTAGGGGGCTTGCAGCGCGAGATGAAAGTACATTATAAGCTGGATACATTCGAGGGCCCACTCGATTTGCTATTGCATTTGATCGATAAGTCGGAGATCGACATCTACAATATACCGATTACCGATATTACGGATCAATATATGGAATTCCTGAATGGGATGCAAGAGCTCGAGCTGGAAGTGACGAGTGAATTCCTTGTGATGGCGGCGACGTTGTTATCCATTAAGAGTCAAATGCTGCTCCCCAAGCCACCGGTTATCCACTTCGATGATGACTACGGGATGGATGATGATTATGATCCCCGTGCCGAGCTGGTTCAGAAGCTGATTGAGTACCGTAAATATAAGGGCATTGCAGAAGAGCTGCGGGAAAAGGAGCTGGCCAGGAGCTTGATTTATACGAGAGAGCCGGAAGACTTATCTCCGTTCGTCCCGCAAAAAATCGAGAACCCGGTCAAAGGCCTGCATATTGCGGATCTTGTGATTGCTTTCCAGCGTGCTCTGCGCAAGGTGAAGAGTCGTAATGCGGTAGCCCGCATAAGGCGAGACGAGATTTCCGTCAAGGACAGGATGATTGAGATTGTTGATGCGCTGCATGGAAATGGCGGAAATGCCATGTTCTCGAGCCTTCTGGACAGCGGGTATCACCGTGAGGATGTAGTTGTAACGTTTCTGGCCATTCTTGAATTGATGAAGGTGAAATCAATTATTTGTTATCAGAATCATTTGTTCGATGATATCGTGCTTCAATGGAAAGATCTGAATTCCAATAAGGAAGTCCTTGAAATAGAAGTTCCGGAATATGAGTAAGAAACCGAACCCTCATCCGCAAGTTACCAACGGAAGATGGGTCAGAACGAAGGAAACGGGGAATTTAAGATGGAACCACGCCGGATGAAAGCAGTCATAGAAGGCTTGCTGTTCGTCTCTGGTGACGAGGGACTCGATCTGAAGCAAATAGCAGACGTCTTGGAAGTGTCTCCCACGGTTGTGAAGGAGCTTCTGCGCGACATGAAGGGTGATTTTAAACGCCAGAACAGAGGTGTTCAAATCGTTGAGCTTGCAGGCGGGTATCAATTGACCACCCTCCCTGACCATGCTCCTTTTTTTGAAAAGCTGGCTTATTCCCCGACCAGAACCAGTTTATCGCAAGCCGCTCTGGAGACATTAGCTATAGTAGCTTACAAGCAGCCTTTGACGAGAATAGATATTGAAGATATTCGCGGAGTGAAGACAGATCGGGCTTTGCACACCTTGGTCGCCAAAGATTTAATTGAAGAAGTAGGAAGAGCCGAGGCTGTTGGACGTCCCATTTTATATGGTACTACGAAGTCATTCTTAACTCACTTCGGATTGGCCGGTCTTCAGGATCTACCTGAGCCCAGTACGGTGCAATCTGAAGAAGGTCTTGAGGAAGAGACTCGGATGTTATTCGCGAGGTTAGATGCGAAGCAGCTTACGATGGATGATGTGGAAGGAAATACGTAAATGCTGAACCTATAACGAATGGAAATGAATACACAAGCCATACTAAACCTTGTCATGTAAGAAGGGCGGGGGATCGTATGGCTATATTTGTTATATGGAGAATCATTGTTGCAGCTATTATACTCTTGCTCCTTGTTTGGTTCAGTGATGTCAGGCTAAAGGGGCATTTCTCGAGAATTGGCAGCAATGATCATTTGAATATTCAAGTCAGAGCGTTATATGGTGTGATCCGGGTCGAATACGTAATTCCAATTATGAAGTTCCAGGGCTTGAAAGGGCTAATGATTGAACGGGAGAAAAATCAGCTTCAGGAGGAACAAAAGACAGAATGGATTGACAAAGGGAAGATTGTGGAGTTTTACCAAAAAGCTAAATTGATGCTGACTCATACGGATGGATTGACTGAGTGGCTGAAGCAAACGATGAAGCAATTTAGGTGTACCGAGCTACGCTGGACGACCCGCCTGGGACTCAAGGATGCGCCGGGTACAGCTATTTTGTCGGGAGTTGTATGGGGGCTTAAATCCAGCATCATCCATATCCTTGCCAAAAATGTAAAGATGCAGGTATTGCCTGTCCTGCATGTGTTCCCTCTTTATAATCGGCTTCATTTCTCCACCGAGGTCATGGTTGCAGGCCATATTCGAGCTGGCACTGCGATATGGGCGGGACTTAAACTTCTGCGCAGAATCAGTAAAGCGAAGGGCGGACTGAAGACGTGGCAGCGATTGATGTCGTCCAAGCCTTCCTCTTGAGCGATGTCAGTCAGCCATCTGTCATTCGTAAAGATCACGTACATACGTTATGAGGGTTCGGGAAATGCTAAAGGATGCATAAGAAATCCTAGTCATTTAGGCATAACTCAATTAAAGGAGGCCCGAGCATGGCAGATCATCCCATCCAAGGATTGATGAAAACAGCAATGGAGCAAATTACGGAGATGGTTAACGTAAACACCATTGTTGGCGATCCAATCGAAACACCAGACGGCAGCGTCATAATGCCGATCTCCAAAGTAGGCTTCGGTTTTGCAGCAGGAGGCAGCGAGTTTGCCGTTGAGGAAAGCGATAGCAGTCAATCGCACCACAATGGGAATAACGCCTCCAATGGACAAAACGGGCATAATGCGTCAGTGGCGCTGCCCTTTGGCGGCGGTAGCGGCGGCGGGGTGTCCATCACTCCAATTGCTTTCCTCGTAGTGGGCAAGCATGGTGTAAAAGTGGTTCCGTTAGACAATCAAACCCATCTCTATGAACGTCTGATCGATTCGGCTCCGCAAGTATTCGACAAAATTCAAAGCATGATTAAGGACAACACGATGAACGCAAGTTCAAGCTCGGTTCATGTGGATCCCTCCGGTACGATCATGTAGAAAG
>JARBUQ010000311.1 GCA_029239545.1 Paenibacillus sp. | reverse complement strand
TGCTTAATAATTCCAGAGAGAACACGATCATGACAGGCTATGGCTCAGTAAATGTTGATGATCAATCTGAAAGCGCTTCATCCTTTTATCGCTCCAGACGCAATAATTTGTCCGAATTTCCCGCCCTTGTCTTCACATCCGGAGCTCTCCATAAAAAGGCATGTTACTATGATGGTTCAACGGCCGTACATATTCCGGGAGTCAGCTTCGGTTTGCATTCCAACAGTACGATTTACTCCTCCTACAAAATGACTATAAACACGGATTATATGGAGATGACGAGCAGCACAGACGGTGCTGTAGGTGTATTCGTGGATACTACACTATGTAAACGATTCGTCGTGAAACGAGACTGTGTCGCAACCAATGGAGGACGCATTCATATAGCCTGCTACGATGCGGCTGGCAATATATTGACGGATCTGGACGGTACAAAGGCCAACGCTTATGTGAAGGCCAAGGTGAATTACGGCGTCTTTTGGCGGGCCAGTTATTTCGGGGGTACTTATTCAACTTCCACCGACGCCAATGCCGATTTTTATTTCAATGTCACTAGCGATGTGAAAAAAGTCAGAATCTTATTTTGGAAAGGCACGGCGGCACTCTACATGCGTTCTTTCTCCATCTATGCGCTTGATCAATACGCCCCTGCCGTATGGTCAGGTTATGCTGAAGCGGCTGGTGATATGAATATGGGCACCTCGGCACCAAGTTCAGGTCAATGGGTTCTGGGAAAGGTCGTGATGAACGCCAATCCTGCAATCATTAGTCCTGGTTCGAATCCTTATACCGTAACTGGCTGGATAAAGGTGACGGCAGGAAGTTCGAATGCGCTCGGAACTGACTGGGTTGAAATGCGTACTCCTGTTGGCCCGTAGAACGTGTTTAAGAACGGCCCTTTCCAACGAGAGGGTCGTTCTTCTGTTGTTACAGAATAATCTGTTGTTACAGACGTTTCACCATTTCTTCTACGATATTGCACGAATGCTTGGCAGCAAGCTGTGTGAATTCCGCAAAGTTCACATGAGCCGAGCCGTCAGCCTTGTCCGACATGGAACGGATGATAACGAAGGGGGTTCCGTTCATGGAACAAACCTGTGCAACAGCTGCCCCTTCCATCTCCGTACAAGCTCCTTGCAGCTCTGTATGCAGCATGCTAACGGTGTCCCGGCTGGCAATGAACTGATCACCAGATAACACACGCCCCTTGATGGTCAGGCCATCGAAGCCAACACTGCTTGCCTCTACGGCCATCTCTACGAGACGCGGATCTGCCGTGAATATGGAGCTCTCATTGAACGGAATTGTCCCTCGCGGAAAGCCCAGTGCCGTAACATCTACATCATGCTGCTGGCAATCTGTCGAGATGACGATATCCCCAATATTCAGCTGTGGATCGAGCGCCCCTGCTACTCCAGTGAACACTACTGCGTCTACTCCAAAGCTGTCTATGAGGAGCTGCGTGCAGACTGCCGCATTAACCTTGCCTACTCCTGACTTGCAGAGCACTACCTGCTTCTGATGAAAGCTTCCTTCCATGAAACGGATGCCAGCTTTCTCGGTTACTTTTAATCCTTCGAGCCGTTCTTCAATCAGCTGAATTTCTTCCACCATCGCTCCGATTAATCCTATTTTGCTCCAAGTCATTGGCTTTTCTCCCTTGCCCGTATGGCCTTCAATTGATTATTTCGTGAATAATTGTATGGAGCCGGAACAAAAAAAGAGGCTCATTATATATGAGCCACCGATTTCCGTGTAATGATCTCATGCGGTAAAATGACTCGCGAAATCTCTACTGTTTCTTTGTTCATCAGCTTCGTTAAGAGCCTCATGGAGACGGCGCCAATGTCGTACATAGGCTGAGCTACAGTCGTCAATTGCGGGCGCACCATGGACGCCATACGAGCGTTGTCCACGCTAATGATGGACACATCCTCTGGTACTCTCAAACCGTGGTCCTGAGCAGAATGGATCGCCCCGATCGCCATCTCGTCTGTAGCTGCGAATATAGCCGTAGGCCTGTCCGCCAGCTCAAGAAAATACTTCATCACTTCAACACCGGACTCATAACGGTAATTACCGATGCGCACCAAATCATCCTGAACCGAAATACCGAATTCCTCCAACGCCTTCTTATAGCCTTGGTATCGGGAATATCCATTGGCAGGATCCTGCAAGGTTCCACTGATCATCCCGATTCTCCGGTGACCATTGTTAGTAAGCTGCTTCACTGCATCGTAGGCAGCCGCTTCATGGTCAATATCAACGGAAGGGAAGCTGGTATTGTCTGTAGTCGTTCCGCAGAGCACGATCGGCACAGAGGACGTCTTGAACGCCTGAATATGCTCATCCGTCACTGTTCCGCCCATGAAGAGCAGACCATCCACTTGCTTCTCCAGAAGTGTGTTAATAACACGGATCTCTTTGTCCTTCTTCTTATCAGCGTTGCACAAAATAATATTGTAGTGGTACATGTTAGCGATATCCTCGATACCACGCGCAACCTCAGAGAATATCGAGTTGGAAATGTCCGGGATCACGACGCCAACTGTAGTTGTCTTCTTGCTTGCAAGTCCTCTTGCCACCGCATTCGGCCGATAGCCTAATCGTTCAATCGCTTCGAATACTTTCTTCCGCGTCTGAGGTTTGACATTCGGATTGTTATTCACAACGCGGGAAACGGTCGCCATGGAGACGCCGGCCTCTCTTGCAACATCATAAATCGTTACGGTCACGTTTATCTTCTCCAATATGAGTAATAGGTTCTTAAAAACAGTCTGGGCACTACTAATATCACGTATACAGTCTACATATAGATGATACTTCAAAGCAGAATGTAAAGCAATGAAAACCAATACATTTTCAAGTCATTTCCATTATATTCGTTATTTAATACCACTATATGGAAAGTTTCCTAAAAGCTCCGCCAGCTTTCCTTCTGTAATATGCCAGTGGGAAGTATGCGCAACTGCTTTGCCTTCCTTGACCACAATTAATTGAGGCGATTCATGCTTCACATCAAGCGTCTCTGCAATGAGGTTGGACACAGGTCTGTCCTCGACCACTAAGACAATTGCATATTCCACGTCACTGTTAGGTGTTTTGTCCAAATAAGCATTCCCCTGCTCATGCGCTGCTGTGCTGATCGGGCAACGCGTACTGTGTTTAAGCACACATACCGGCTGCTCCTTGCTCATCTGTAAAAGCTGTAACCATTGCTTATCGGATTCCAATTGAATCACTTCAACCATATCTATTACCGCCTCTCCTGCAGCTAGTTTCTCTGTTACTATCGATACTAACAAAAAAAGAAAAAAAAAGCTAACGCGCGTCAGCTTTTCAGAAGAAATGAATTAAACATACAGTATGGCAGCCATAGAATTAGGCTCCAGTCAAGAAAAATCATACGTCGTCATCACATGACTGGTGATCTGCGATAACCGATGACGCACGTCCTCCATCCACTCCCTATCGTCCAGCGACTGGGCGAGAAGAAGCAAGTCGAGAAGCTCATTAATGCGTTCTTCAATTATGCGTTCGACCGCGCTATGTATATTCTCCTTATTCGTAACCTTGTACATCAAGTGAGCTAGCTCCGACATCTCATTGAAAAACACTTGTTTCTTCTCGGGCTCACGCCCTAACGTCTTAATAAATCCGGTCAACACCGGCTTCACTGCCGGGAATACCTCTGTGCGTTGACAAGCATCGCAAGAATAAATCGGTACATTCTCTATCTCTACCTTGTTCTGAAAAATGACGGTGCGCAATCGAATACCCATCGTCTCTCCGCACTTGCACTGCTTATGCAACATCGTTCACTCCTTCTCCGCAGTAAAGAAAAATGCACTCTTCTATCCGCTTTGAAGTAATATATTCTACCTGTATTGCTTTTCTCCTTCCAACGAACGAATAGTATTTTTTACTAGGAAAGGAACCGTTTTCTTATTCGCTTATTCAATACTGGAAGACTGACAACCAACACAGCAATAATGGCCCCGATCGCATCATTTCGGATATCCTTGATATCCGACATACGCCCTGGAATGAAGGATTGATGGTATTCATCCGATAATCCGTATAACACACATAACACCACGACTGTGACTTTTCCGAGCGGATGGATAGAAAACGGCAGCATTGCCCAGAAAAACGTCAGAGCCAGCACAAAATAGGCAAAAAAATGACCTATATCAAAACTTTCCAGGGCCGGAATCCATTTCTGAAAATAAGGGAGCAATGACCCCAGATCGTCCCCCGTCTGAGCGGATAAATAAAAAATAATAGCCATACACACGATCGCAGGCGCCCATCTAATAACAAGCTTCATTCCATTCCACTCCCTAATGAACATGACTTATGCGAAATCCACTCTTTATTATGACGCTTCAGCGAGAAAAATCAATCCAAATGCATTTATGGTACAATAGAGCAGATGTGCCGCATTACATACTGATTATTGAAGGAGGTATTCACCTATGCGTTTAGCCGGTAAGAAGATCATTTGCTTGGTTGATGAAGAATTCGAGGACTTGGAGCTGTGGTATCCGATCTATAGAGCTCGCGAGGAAGGTGCCGTCGTCCATTTGGTAGGCAACGAAAAGGGAAAAACATATATTGGCAAGTATGGAGTACCTGCTGTATCAGACCTTTCCTTCGATGAAGTGAATAGCACGGATTATGATGGAATACTCGTTCCTGGGGGCTGGGCGCCGGACAAGCTTAGACGTTATCCCAAAGTGCTGCAGGTCGTCAGGGATATGGACGAGGCCGGCAAACCAATCGGGCAAATTTGCCATGCGGGATGGGTGCTTGTCTCAGCCAAGATCCTGCAAGGTCGCAAAGTCACCTCTACACCAGGTATTCGTGATGATATGGAGAATGCAGGCGCCACTTGGTACGATGAGGATGTCGTTGTAGACGGCAATATCATCTCTTCACGCCGACCACCTGATTTGCCGCCTTATGCCAAGGCATTCTGCGATGTTCTAGCTTCCAGATAAGCGTTGGGCTACTAAGTTGACTTTTTGGTCGACTTCGTGGCCTTTTTTTGTGATCGGCAGCATGTATGAATTGTGCTTTACGGTGGGGTTTGACTTGCGATAGAAGGTAACGTGCAGGAAATGGTGGATGGCTAAAGTTATAAAATAGCTGAGGATAGCGTGAGAGTTTTAGTGGAACGTTTGTTTGGCGGACAGGAGATCCGTTATGGGGCCCCAAACAGGGCAAATCGTGTTTTTGGCGGACACACGATCCGTTATTGTGGTAAAAAACCGGATATCAAGTAGCTTTCCCTGCACGGAACGTGTGTCCGCGAAATCTTACTTTTAGCAATTATAGTGCGAATAGCGGATTGTCTGTCCTCTTACGCTGCTGATTGAACCAGTCTAACACTCATTTTCGTGTGTTGGCTGGTTTTTGTTTATTACAGTAAAATTTCGCCATTAATGTTTTCTAGGGTTGTCACAAAACAAACCTCTCAGGTGTTATATTGACGTATATACAACAGTCGCTGTTTTGGAAGGAGTAAGTATGGATGATTGCAATGAAAAATTTACAACTTCGGAGCTGTTCGTAGAAGAGCTGGCAGATCGAATCAAGCTCGGCGATTCAGAGTCATTTCGTCTAATTGTGCTAAAATTCCAGCAGAGATTGTATGCCTATTGCTTATGTATGCTGGGTAGTCATGAGGAGGCAGAGGATGCCGTGCAGGATGTCTTCCTACTAGCGTATAACCGCATTGGCCAATATGTTCGACAAGACTCCTTCTCCGCATGGCTGTACAAAATTGCCTACCATCATTGCCTGAATTTGCTTCGCAAGCGGAATGGCTGGTTTCGTTTCCTAATGCGTTACAAAAGCCAGACTTCTTCTACTCAGTCCAATACTGATGATTCCATTTACCTTCGAGAATTGTTGGACAAGCTGGAGGGACGAGATCGTCATCTTGTCATCATGCGGGTTTT
>JARBUQ010000310.1 GCA_029239545.1 Paenibacillus sp. | reverse complement strand
TAACCCGTTTTTTCCGGCTTATTTGGCTACGTCGGTTCGTTGGACCCGATTTAACCCGTTTTTTCCGGCTTATTTGGCTACGTCGGCTCATTGGACCCGATTTAACCCGTTTTTTCCGGCTTATTTGGCTACGTCGGCTCATTGGACCCGGTTTAGCCCGTTTTTTCCGGTTTGGAGCGCTTAATGTGTTGCACGAGCTAATCTGTAAGAACATATAGTCCAAGTGGTTGAATACCCGGTTCATTCTCTAGAGCTGAGAGGGTCTGTTACATTTAGTGTAGCCTTATTAAGTGGATCTCTTCGAAAAGAAATCGCTGAAGTAAGCGCATATTTCTTGAAAAGACGTGAGAAATAAGCTACATCCTCGAAGCCCAGCTTGTGAGCAATCTCTTTAATCTGAAGGTTAGTATGGTTAAGCAGCTTTTTGGCCTCTGATACCTTGAGACGGTTAACGTACTCATTGAGCGGGAAGCCGGTGTTATGATGCACGATTCTGCGCAATGTAGAACGAGAGATGTGATTGCGCTCCCAGATCTCCTGCTCGTTCCAAGGCTGATACAGGGTATTTGCAATATCATTCAGCACCTGTAAGACGATTTCCTGCTTTTGCGATTGCAGATGCCCGGTCTGATTGGCTGTATGGGCCTGAGAAAAGTCGTAAATCAGGGATTCAAGCAGCAGAGCAGCCCGATCCGCATTATCAGGCACGCCGCTTTCCAAGTAAGCGCCAATGGCTTCGAGCTTGCTGATCCATAAGGGATCGATGCCAACATGCATAATGGAATCAGCCGGGATTAAGTCGTTATCCTTCCATTCCTGCACACGGGAGCCTTCGAAGATGACATAGTACTCATCCCAATCTTCCTTGTCGGCAGGACCGAATTGATAGATCTGTCCCGGCCATTCCCAGAACAAGCTTCCGGCAGCTATATGCTGAACAGGAGCTTCATTGAATTGAAAGGTGCCTCTTCCACGTGAGATGTAGGTGAACGCGATGAATTGGCCGGAGGCCATATCCCTTCGGAAGCTTCTGCGAGGAAGGAATCCGTACTGCTCCACGTTTAAGGACTTGATCTTCAGCTTGGACCGATCCACTTTGCGATAAACAACCTGAATGGGAATCGGGCTGATCGTATAGTCTATAAATTTGGCCACGAACCATTCGCCTCCGATACACTGATGAAGCTATTGTATAAAAGGTTGGCCAACTTTACTACTTTTATTCTTACTTACTAGAGAGAGGATGGGTGGATATGAAGATCCATTTGATAGGGGAACTGACTGAACTGGAGCAGGGACTAGCCATAGTAGCCAAGGAGCTTGGTGTGGAGCTTGCAGAAGGTGGTTTGAAAATAGAAGTCGTGCAGCACGAGGAGAACGTAATTGAGGTTGCTTGCAATCACTCCCTAGGTCAGGCAAGTATTCACTATTCTCGTAAAATTCATTTCTTCCGGGCCTTTGGACTTTTTGTAGAAGCGCTTCGCGAGAAAAATGAGTTTCACCTGATAGAACGTCCACAATTTTCAATGAATGGCCCTATGTTCGATGTTTCCCAGGGCGGTGCTGTTATCAAGGCCGACAGTGTAAAAACGTTTCTTCGTCACATGGCGCTTATGGGCTTGGATATGATCATGCTGTACACGGAGGATAGCTATGATCTGGCAGAGCAGCCATACTTCGGTTACATGCGGGGGAGATACTCCCAATTGGAGATCAGGGAGCTGGACGATTATGCGGATCAATTCGGTATTGAGATGATTCCATGTATTCAGACATTAAGCCATCTGGAGGATGTCCTGAAGTGGGATGCTTTTCACGATCTGCGTGACGATAAGGAGACGATGCTGGTCGGGTACGAGCGGACGTATGAGTTCGTCGAGCAGATGATCCAGGCCGCCATTGCTCCAGTGCGCACGAAGCGTATCCACATCGGGATGGACGAAGCGTGGAAGCTCGGACTGGGCGAGTATTTGGTGAAGAACGGACTCCATTCCAAATTCGAGATTATGAACAATCATTTGCGGCGAGTGCTGGAAATTACAGATAGGCTGGGACTCAAAGCGATGATGTGGAGTGATATGTATTTCCGTGCCGGCTCCAAGAGCGGGAGTTATTACGACCTGGAGAGCGTTATTCCGGAAGCGGTTATTGAGGATATGCCAAAAGGAGTGCAGCAAGTATATTGGGACTATTATCACTATGATGAAGCTTTCTATACGGAGTGGATCAACCGTCATAAGAAGTTCGGCCATACACCGGTATTCGCGGGGGGCATCTGGAACTGGAGAGGGTATGTTCTGAACTATGGAGCGACATTCGCCTCTACGAATGCGGCTCTTAATGTGTGCAAGAGAGAAGGCGTGACCGAGATTATCGCTACCTTATGGGGAGATGACGGAACGGAGTGCGATTGGTTCTCTGCGTTATTGGGCCTGCAGCTATTCGCTGAGCATGGTTATGCGGACACACTTGATGAGGAGAAGCTGAAGAAGCGGTTTTATTTTTGCACGGGTGCCCAATACGATGACTTCATGGATATCAAATATGTCGATGAGACACCTGGTATTTCTCCAGGCAATCTGGAAACGTATAACGTCTCCCGCTCTCTTCTTTGGCAAAATGTAATGATGGGATTGTTCGATCATAACGTTCGAGGGGCCGGGTTGACTGAGCATTATGCAGAGCTGGAGCCGAAGATGGCTTTGTATGCAGCACGCAATGGCGATTACGGCTTCGTCTTCGAGCTTCTGCGCAGGTTGTGTAATGTGCTGTCGCTCAAGGCGGAGATGGGCATCCGCATCACAGATGCTTATGCTGTCGAGAATAAGCTTGTGCTGAGCCGAATAGCTAATGATGAGCTTCCGGAATTGATCGAACGGGTGAAACAGCTCCATACTTACCACCGCAAATGCTGGCACCAAACGAACAAATCCTTCGGTTGGGATATTATGGACCTGCGTTATGGCGGTCTGCTGCTGAGTCTGGATACAGCGATAGACCGGCTTCATGATTACGTTAATGGTGTCGTGGAGCGTTTGGAGGAGCTGGAGGAGGAACGCCTGCCTTTCCAAGGCAAAGAAGGTCTGGCGGATTGTTACTTCTATCAGTTCATGCCAACCTCCAGCCGGATTGCCAGAGTTTAGCCCGTGAATAGAGAGCAATGTACTAGAATTCTGTAACAGGAAGAGGAGAATGGAACATGCAGCAGCAATTTGACAGTAAACTCGTTAAAGGGATAGCTTATCACGGAAATCGGATTTTAAGACATGTAGAGACGGATATGCGGGATATTGTGGAGCATCATTTTAACCTGGTCGTTCATATGTTCTCCCATACGGATTGGGATCGTCATCGCAATATAATGAAGGAAATCATACAGATTACAGAAGGACACGGCCTTGATGTCTGGGTCGATAATTGGGGAATCGGCGGGCCTCCAGGTGACAAATCGCATTTTCTCCAATACTCTCCCTCGAGCCATCAGGTTTACTCCGACGGTACGCTCGATCCCGTTCGCTCCTGTCTGAATAGCCCGGACTTCCGCAAATTCACCAGGGAGTGGATCGATGTTGTAAAGGATATCGGAGGTAAGAGCATTTTCTGGGATGAGCCTCATTTGGCCGCCAAATCAATGGAGGACAATAAGCCCAAGGTATGGACCTGCTATTGTGATCGATGCAAGGCTTTGTTCCAAGAGCAGTACGGCAAGCCGATGCCGTCCCTATTCACAAGCGAAGTGGAAGCATTCCGGGTATGGTCGGTTGTAGATTATTTCCGTGAAGTCACGCGGTACAGCAGAGACAAGCAGATGGAGAATATCGTCTGTGTTATGCTCGGAGCTTCCTATGGAATTAATCTTGAAACGATTGATCAGATAGCCAAGCTGGACACTTTGGACAATATTGGCTCAGATCCTTACTGGCTCGGACAAAAGGGTGTGGAGCCCTATGAATTCGTGTATCAGGGAACAGAAAGGAACCTGGACATCTGCAAGCAATATAATAAGGATCACAATATTTGGATTCAAGGATATATGACCCCTCTTGGGCGGGAAGAGGAGATTGTATGGGCGACCGATGCTGCTTATGATGCAGGAGCGCGGACAATTCTGGTTTGGGGCTTTCGCGGCTCAGAATCGAATGATTATCGGGCCGTTCATCCGGACAAAACCTGGAGGGCGATTGGAGATGCGATGCATCGTATAACGGAACGTCATCGTGATGAGCAGCGCCACTTAAGAAAGGCAGCCATGCAGTCAAAAATGTAAGTCATCCTTCATAGATAGGGGATCTCTTGATGGAATAGAGGTCCTCTTGTTCATGTTAAAGCTGTTAATAATAAATGATCTTAAATGACGGGAAAACGAAATTTAGCGGAAGGAGTTAGCGAGAAAAGAGAGTATATACTAGGTACACTTAATTCGCAACGCGTGCAGCCCCAGCTCGCGGTGTGAAAACCTCTAACAGTGTTGGTATGAACATTTAAACGGGTGGGATTAACATGGAAGACATCAGGCCAATTCATAGTAAGGCTATGAAGAACGGTCACTACGAAGCGGTAATCACCACAATATTCGCTAATCTGATAGTAGGCCCTTACTTAACAGGGTATTTATTATTCCTGGGGGCAAGTGCCGGGCAAATTGGATTTATTACAGCGCTTCCCCTTTTGATGAATGCCATTCTGGTCATCATATCCGCCTTTTTGATGGAGAAGTATACGAACCGTTATCAGATCGTATTCGTCACGGTCTTATTTCATCGTGTTTTTCTATGCGCTTGTGGAATCATTCCATTCATTGCCCCAAGCGAGTGGTGGATTCCTTTGTTTATAGTCTTTTTCCTTATCGTATGTTTCTTCGGCTCTCTATCATCGGCTCCCTTTACCACACTTCTGGCGGATATGGTGCCCCCCGAGGCGCGAGCCAAATATTTTGCTGTGCGATTCACGCTTACAGGTGTTGCGGCTGCCGTTACTTTGCTAATTACGGGTTGGGGACTTGATCGGGTATCGGAGTCCAAGGGATTCGCCGCGCTTTATATTATCGGTACGGGATTTGCCTTGATCAATATGTTTACAATTGCCCGATACCCCAAGCTCCCGCACACCCCATCGGGGAATGGACTGTCTTTAAAATATTTGTACAAGCCATTCCGGGATTCAGGCTTCATCAGATCGATTGTATTCGTATCCTTCTGGGTTATGGCGCAGGGCAGCACGATCTCTCTGTTCAGTTATGTTATGTTGGATATTATGGGGATGAGTTATGAGTGGGTCGGCATCTCCAATACACTGCTCGCTGTTGTCTCAATATTCGCCTATGTGGTGTGGGGCAAATTAAATACGAGGTGGAGCAATCGCAAGCTGCTGCTGTGGGTATTTCCTATTAATGCTGTTTCAATTATGCTTTGGGGCACGCAAGCCTTTCTACCTGCAACTGTGATGTTAATTGTGGTCTACACGTTTCTTGGCATCAGTATGGCGGGTTTTGGACTGTTGGTATTTAACTTCGTTATAAGTGATACACCGGATAAAGATCGTCCCATCTATTTCTCCGTCTATGCTTCGATGACAGGCTTATTCGGTTTCTTTGGCCCTTTGATTGGGGGGCTGATCTTCGACTATGTGGTCAAGTGGCCCATGTGGTTCCAGGAGTATGGCCTCATTGTGTTGATCGGATCCGTTATGCTGATAGCTTCACTTACGGTTTCTTTTCGGATCTTTAATGAAAAAGAAGGTTAATCCCAGAGTGGAGTGGAGTTTAAGCGGGCCTTGCAAATACTTGTCCATCCTTTAAGACAAACACCTGATCAGACATCTGTATAATAGTCGGTCGGTGGGTGATGAAGATGAGGGTTGTCCCCTTAAGCTGCTGGGTCAGACGGATAAGCAGCTTGTGCTCGGTTCGCAGGTCAAGAGCTGAAGTGGCTTCATCCAGGATCAGAATGGAAGGCTTGCGAAGCAGAGCGCGCGCGATACTTATTC